>DASXLG010000125.1 GCA_036496425.1 Terriglobia bacterium
CGAATTGAATTCGGGAATTCAGGTGTGCGCCCCCTCTCCCTATTCTTGTATTGTCGCCGAAGCGCGCTCTTTTAAGCTCATCCGCTGCAACTCATTTTGCGGGATGGTTTCTTCTACTTCAAAACCGCATTCAGCCGCGCATATCCTGACCGGCTGACGGCCAGCCTCGTCCCGTCCCGGAGAATGGCGGCGTGGCTGTCCTTCGCATACAGCTCGAGCTTCGCCAGCCGGTCGATATTCAAGATGTACGACCGGTGGATTCGAACGAACTGTTCCGGGTCCAGTGCGGTTTCGATTTCCGCAAGCGTCTGCTGCTTCAGATACCGCTTCCCTTCGGCCCGGAAACACACATAGTCGTCCTGCGCTTCGATGTAATCGATCTTCGAAACGGGAATGACGTGCACGTTGGCTCCATCCCGGATCGCGACGCGTTCCAGATGCGACCCGGCAGGACGCGCCATGACGCTGAGCTGCGCGGGAGCGACAAGGGCTTTCGCTGCTACCCGGCTTCTCGCCCGATCGAGAGCGGCGCGCAAACGGTCTTCGGCGAACGGCTTCAAGAGATAGTCGACGGCATGGACTTCGAAGGCCCGCAGCGCGTACTGGTCGTATGCGGTGACAAAGATCACGCCGACCTCACGTCCCACCAGCTCGAGGACTTCAAATCCGTCGAGACGCGGCATCTGGATATCCAGCAGCATGAGATCCGGCTTGAGATCCGTGACCGCCTTCACTGCTTCAAATCCATTGGCGCATTCGGCAACCACTTCAACGTCGTCGTATGCCGAGAGGTACTCGCGCAACAGCCGGCGCGCCAGCTCTTCATCGTCAACGATCACAATTCGCATTTTCATGTTCCGCTCTGACACGGCAATTGTAGCTGGACTCTGAATCGGGTGCCTTCCCGATCGATGTCCAGCCGTGCATTGTCGCTGTAAAGATTCGCCAGGCGCATGCGGACATTCTTCAGGCCGACGCCGGAGCCCGTCTTTGCCCCGAGCTCCGGGTCGTACGGATTCTCGACAACGATTTTCACGCCTGCACCGTTCCTCTCCGCCTGAACGCGCACCGTACCGCCTTCGACCATCGGCCCGATTCCGTGCGTGATCGCGTTTTCGATCAGCGGTTGCATGATCAGCGGAGGCACCATGCAGAATCCCGACTGTTGATCGATCTCGCGCTCGACCTGGAGCCGGGCGCCCAGCCGCACGCGTTCGATATCGAGATAACATTCGGCGAGGCGAATCTCTTCCGAAAGTGAAATACGCGGCTCCGACCCCAGCTTCAGGCAACCGCGGAAGAAATCGGCAAGCAGAATGCACATCCGCCGCGCGGCCTTGGGGTCCGTGGTCACCAGGGCGCTGATCGAGTTAAGGCTGTTGAACAGGAAGTGGGGATCGATCTGCGCCCGGAGCGTCCTCAGCTCCGCTTCGCGATTCAGAACCTGCAGTTCGAGCGCCTGCTTTTCGACAAGCTGCGAAGCTTCGAATGTAATCAAGAGGTAATTGAGGACAACGGCCAGGCTGAAAAGGAGCAGGCCGGAGAAAAACAGGATCGGCAACTGGCCGGCGAACCGCTGCACGATGCCGTCCATGTAGCCGGTGGAACCGAGGATATAGACCCACAACCATCCCATGCCGACCCAGATCGCGGAAGAGGCCGTGGCGGCGGTCGCGTGCGTGGCAAGCAGGCGCGCGACATCGGTCTGGCGGAGAGGAACTGCGGAGCACAGATACCAGGAGGCCTGGCAGATGAACGCGTAGATGAAACACATCGGCACGAGGATCGCGGCGCCCTCTCCAAGGCCGACCGCACCGCCGCGGCTGACGACGCCGGTAAGCAGGGCCGCCACCGGAATCCACACGGCAATGTAGATCAGCGTGCGGCTGCGGCTCCTGAGTATCGGATGCACGCTAGTTTCTCACCTCGACTCCACCCATGACCGCCGTTCCGCTCACGACGAACCGCTTGGACTCGTCCTTCGGCGGTATCGTCTTGTCCTCGAATCCACCGAGAATGGGATCGACTCTGCTGACAACCGTCCAGTCCGGAGGCACCTTGATCACAATTCCGCCCCACATCGCAAACACTTCGAGCACCGGTTCATGACGCGGAGTGATGTTCGCCGTACGGAGATCGATGTCGCAGCCGCCCAGGATTGCGGTCGCATCGCCGCCCCGGAAATCCTGCGAGTTGTTGCGCCGTACCGTGGCGCCCAGAATCGCCGTCGCCGTCAAAACGGAATTCGAAGAGGTTGGCGGGACTTCGTCAATCCGCTTCCCGCTTTCATCGCGCGGCGCCGCGTCACTCTCCCGCTCCTGCCTCGTCACGACGGAGCGCCACAACATCAGGCAGCCGATCCCGATGAGCACGACCGGCCAGGCGTCCCGCATGGCAATCCGCAGAACGTGGAAGTTACCGGCCAGGAAGAGGGTTCCGACGACGATCCAGAAAACACCCGATCCGCCTCGAATATCATCATACGAACCAGCCAGTTTGACGCTGCCCCACACGATGAGGAGGACCGGCCAGAAACGCCAGATCGCATCCACATTGACGAAACCCATATTCCCAAGCAGAAACACGAGCCCGATCGTCAGAAAAACAAATCCGGAAAAGAGGTGCCGGCTGGGGTGATTCCAGCGGTTGTGCCGCCGCTGCATGCGTTGCTCCCAGCGGCGCTCCCAGCGCTGCCGCTTCCGCTCCCATCGATCGGCGTCCATAAATCCTCCTGGCCCTAATCTAACCAGGAACATACGGCCCGCGTGCATGCCTTTCGGCAAACCGCAGCCACCCACCGGTGAACAGCGGTCGGCCGGCAAGAAGTGAATCTTCAACGTGTTATAGTGCGTTTTCAGATGGACGCGCGCGGAATGGATCTCGCTGTCGAGGAGACGCTCGCCGGCACCTTATTCATCGATATCCACACCCATCTGTTTCATCCGGGCTTTGGCTCGCTCTCGCTCTGGGGTATCGATGAACTCCTGACGTATCACTACCTCGAAGCGGAACTGTTCCGATTCTCCTCCATCCGCCCCGAAGCTTATTGGGCGCTCCACAAACAGCAGCGCGCGGACCTGGTCTGGAAAACCCTGTTTGTCGAAAACACTCCACTCTCCGAAGCGACGCGCGGCGTGATCGCGGTGCTGCAGGCGTTTGGCCTGAATGCCGGCGCTTCAACGCTGGATTCTGTTCGTGCTTTCTTCTGCAAGCAGGATTTCGCCGAACATGTCCGGAACGTTTTCCAACTCGCGGGCGTCAGCGAGGTCGTGATGACGAACGACCCTCTGGACAATGAAGAAGCGGCCCTGTGGAAAGCGGGAGCCAGTGGCGGCCAAGGCTTCATGCCCGCTTTGCGGCTCGATCGCATCTTGAACGACGGCGCCACGACAGACTCCGATCCACGGCAATTCCTCGAACAAAGCGCGGCGCGAATGATGCCCAAGTACATGGCGGTTTCCCTGCCGGATTCTTTCACATTTCCCTCCGCCGATCTGCGGACGAAGCTGCTTCGCGAAGCCGTGTTGCCGGCCTGCCGGCAGCTCGACATTCCACTTGCGCTCATGATCGGCGTGCGCCGCGGAGTGAATCCTGCGCTTCGCTCGGCGGGAGACGCTGCTGGGCGCGCGGATATGCGCTCGCTCGAAGCGCTCTGCTCCGAATTTCCCGATAACCGCTTTCTGGTCAGTATGCTCAGCCGGGAAAATCAGCACGAACTCTGCGTCTATGCGCGGAAGTTCCGTAACCTGCTTCCCTTCGGCTGCTGGTGGTTTTTGAACAATTCTTCCATTGTCGAGGAGATCACCCGCGAACGGCTGGAGATGCTCGGCACCAGCTTCATTCCGCAGCACTCGGACGCCCGAGTCCTCGAACAACTGATCTACAAGTGGCGCAACACGCGGCGGACGATCGCGCCGATTCTTGCAGCAGCATACAAACGGCTCGAAGAGGACGGGCGCTCCGTCAGCCGTTCCGACATCCAACGCGACGTGAACCGGTTATTCCGCGGTAACTTTGAACACTGGACCACAACGCATGCGCGCTGAAGCTGAAGCCTCGACGCCGGCGGAACGCTCCAGCTATTTTCGCTGGGGATTGTGCGGCCTGCTGTTTTTTGCGACCACAATCAATTACGTCGACCGGCAGGTCCTGAGTATCCTCAAGCCCACGCTTCAGGCGCAGTTCGGCTGGCGCGAGTCGGATTACTCCTGGATCGTCGTCGCATTTCAGCTGGCTTATGCCGTGATGATGCCGATTGCCGGGAGGTTGATTGATCGCATCGGCACACGTATCGGTTACGCGGCGGCGGTCGTCGTGTGGAGCCTGGCGTCCGTGTCGCACGCGTTTGCGCGATCGGCGGTTCAGTTCACCGTTGCGCGATTCAGTCTCGGCATCGGCGAGGCCGGCAACTTCCCGGCGGCCGTCCGGACGATTGCCGAAGCTTTTCCGCAGGAAGAACGCTCATTCGCAACCGGAATCTTCAACGGCGGCACCAATATCGGAGTCATTGCGGCCGCGCTCATTGTTCCGGCGGTGACGCTGCGAATGGGATGGCAGGCCACATTCCTGGTGACCGGCGCGATGGGATTTGCATGGATCGTCGCGTGGGTCGTTGCCCATAGAGTTCTGCGGCCTGTCCCCCTGATACAGGGGGACAGCCGCCCCGCAGGGGCGGCAGGGGGTCGCTCACACACCGTGTTGGCGCCGACGAGAGAACTCCTTGCGGACCGGGCGTCCTGGGCGTTCATCATCGGGAAGTTCGTTACCGATCCGGTGTGGTGGTTTTATCTGTTCTGGATTCCGGGCTTCCTGAACAAAGCGTATGGCGTCGACCTGACCTCTGTCGGGCCTCCATTGATCACGATCTATCTCGCGGCCGATGCCGGCTCGATCGCGGGCGGCTGGCTGTCTAAAGGATTCGCATCGCGGGGCTGGCCTCCCAATTCCGCGCGCAAGACGGCGATGCTGATCTGCGCTGCAGCGGCGACGCCGGTGATGCTGTTGCTCTGGGTACAGACGCTGTGGCCCGCTGTCGCTCTGATCGGACTGGCGGCTGCAGCCCATCAAGGCTGGGCGGCTAATCTTTTCACCATCGTTTCGGACGCCTTTCCAAAGCAGGCCGTCGCATCCGTTATCGGGCTTGGCGGCCTTGCCGGAGCGGTGAGCGGGTTACTGGTCTCGCCGCTGGTCGGCTACTGGCTGGATTTTTCGAACGGCGCGTACCGGCCGATCTTCTTTCTTGCAGGAACGGCTTATCTCGGAGCTCTTTTGCTGATCCACGCATTCGTTCCACAGCTCGGAGGCCGGCGGAGTTTGACGTGACCCCGATTCTGGAAATCCTGGAGGTCTCGAAATCTTTTCCCGGCGTCAAGGCGCTGCAATCGATCCAATTCGAAGCCGCTCCCGGAGAAGTCGTTGCATTGGTCGGCGAGAACGGAGCCGGCAAATCCACCTTGATGAAGATCCTTGCCGGAATCCATCAGCCCGATTCCGGCAGCATCCGCATCGATGGAGCGCCCGTCGAGATCCGTTCGCCGCGCGATGCCGCTCGGCTTGGTATTGCCGTCATTCACCAGGAACTCGAGCTGGTGGAAACGCTCGACGTTGCCGGTAATATCTTCCTTGGCCGCGAATTCACGTGGAGGGCTGCGCCCTTCATTGACAAGAACCGGATGTGGCTCGAAGCCGGAAAGATCCTTCAGCAGCTCAATGCTCCGATCTCGCCTCGCGCCCGTATATCGGAGCTTCCGCTGGCGCATAAACAACTGGTCGAGATCGCACGCGCTCTCTCGCTGAACGCGAAAATCCTGCTGATGGACGAACCCACATCCAGCCTGACCGCGGCGGAGGCCGAAAATTTGATGAGGATCACCGGTGAGCTGAAGGCGAGCGGCGTCTGCATCATTTATATATCGCACCGCCTGTCGGAAATTCGGAGGATCGCCGACCGGGTGATTGTTCTGCGTGACGGGAAGAACGCGGGAGAGCTTCGCGCCGGCGAGATCACGCATGACCGCATGATCCGGCTGATGGTCGGCCGCGATTTGACGCCGTCTTCGCATGCGGCGGCATCCACGCCGCAGCCTGGCGGATTCGAAATCCGACAGTTCCGAACATCTGCATACCCCGAGGCTGAGATATCCCTGATCGCTTACGCCGGAGAAATCCTTGGAATTACGGGCCTGGTCGGAGCCGGCCGCTCGGAGCTGGCGCGAGCCATATTCGGAGTGGACCGTCCGGTTTCAGGCACTCTCTTCCGTGAAGGCGCGCCTTTGAAGATCGATTCGGTGCGCGACGCTATTGGCGCGGGCATCTATCTGGTTCCGGAGGACCGTCGAAGCCTGGGCCTGATCACGTCGATGACAGTGAGAGAAAACATCACGCTGCCCGCCATGCGGCGCTATTCGTCCGGCGGACTGATTCGCCGAGCCGCCGAGAACCGCGGCGCGAAAAAAGCCTGCGAGGCGCTGCGGATCAAGACGCCTTCGCTTGAGACTGCCGCGGCTTCGCTCAGCGGCGGGAACCAGCAGAAGGTCGTGCTGGCGAAGTGGCTTTCGCTGGATCCGAAGCTTTTGCTGTTCGACGAGCCGACCCGCGGAGTCGACGTCGGCGCCAAGGCGGAAATTTATCAGCTGATGCGGGAGCTGGCCGGACGTGGCGCCGCCATCATCATGATCAGCAGCGACATGGAAGAGATCCTCGGAAACAGCGATCGGGTGGCCGTGATGCGCGAAGGTCAGATCACCGGTGTACTTGATCGTGCGCAGTTGAGCGAAGAGGCCATCATGCGATTGGCGGTCGCGTGACGCGAAAGGACCTCGGCATCCTCGCGCTGCTCGTCATCCTCTGTGTTGTGACGGCTGTCCGGAATCCGCAATTCCTCAGCGCCGCGAATCTCCAGAATATGAGCCGGCTGATCGGGATGTTCGGAATATTCAGCATCGGAGGCGGCATCGTCATTATTACGGGCGGCATCGACCTGTCGGTCGGCTCGGCCTTTGCTCTCCTCGGTATCCTGTTATCGATGATGTTGACGGAGTGGCATTGGCCGGCCGCTGCGGCCGCCGCTGCGGTCATCGTCCTTGGCATGCTGATGGGCCTCGCTCACGGAATTCTGATTACACGGCTCCGGCTTCAGCCCTTCATCGTGACGCTTTGCGGATTGCTGCTCTATCGCGGCATGGCGAGATATATCGCGGAGGACACGACGAAAGGATTCGGCAGCCAGGGTTTCGAGTGGCTGCGCCGCGCCGCAACCGGAACCGTCGCGGGTGTACCGATGCCGTTTGTGCTGCTTGTGGTCGTTGCGGTGTTTATGGGCGTCGTGCTGCATTCCTCGGTTTATGGCCGGCATCTGTTCGCGGTCGGCCGCAATGCCGAAGCCTCGCGATATTCGGGAATCCACGCCGATAACGTGATCACCATTGCCTATGTTATTGCGGGAGGCCTGACGGGAATCGCCGCGATCCTGATCGCGTTTTACACCAACTCGATTTCGCCATCGTCGCACGGCAACTTTTACGAACTGTACGCGATTGCGGCGGCCGTCCTCGGTGGCTGCAGTCTGCGAGGCGGCGAGGGTTCGATCGTGGGGGTTGTGATCGGAACGGCTTTGCTGCAGGTGTTGAGGAATCTGGTCAACCTGCTCGATATTCCAGGCTCGCTGGATTTTGCAGTAATGGGCGCCGTGATTCTGATCGGCGTGATCGCCGATCAGATTTTACGGCCACGGAACAAAGTCGTCTTGTAGTAGCCGCAGATGACGCGGATGACGCAGATGATGACCATCTGCGTCATCCGCGTCATCTGCGGCTACATCTATTTCGACCGGCCTTTATAACCCTGCGCGATCATCTGGATCGAGAAGATCTCATCCTGCCGCTGGTTGTTGAACACGCCATACAGCGTCTTCTTGTCTTTGCCGCTGAATACAACGGTGATGAAGGGGCGCGGAATCGGAATCTGTCCGATGATCTTGCCATCGGTTCCGATAACGGAGAGGGCGGGTTTCCCGCCCGGGAGACCCGGGCCGCCGGTGGCATAAAGGCGCCCTTGTGAGTCGACCGCGCTGCCATCGCCGCCTGCCATCGCGTACTGGCGCTCGTTGGTGAGGGAGCCGTCGGGCTTGATGTCAAAGGCAATCATGCTGCCGCCACCGCCGCCCGCTGGCGCAGGCGTAATTCGCCCGGTGACGTAAAGTGTTTTCTCGTTGGGGCTGAGAACGATGCCATTGGTTCCCGCAACAGTTCCCTGTTTGGTGATAACGCCGGCCGGGTTCGCATAGAAAACGCCGCCCATCGTGAAATAGACGCCGCCGTTGCTTGCCGCCACCATATCGTTCACGAGGCCGCCGGCGCAATCCAACGGTTCTCCATTGATCATGTTTGCGAAGATGTGGCGTTTGGGTTCGAGTTGCTCGATCGCCTGCGGCAGGGCTCTTTCAAGAACAAACAGACTTCCCTTCTTATTCATGGCGATGGAGCCGGCCGTCGGGGTGTGGGTGTAGGGGAACGTCACTTTCCCGTCTTTGTCGATCTTCATCACCTGGCTGTTGGTGTTCTGTGCCGCCAGAATTCCGCCGTCTTTCGTCGCCATAATGCCGTCGGCATCGTTGCCCGTGCCCGTCCAGACCGACTTCCATTTCTGCCCGGCAGCGATAATCCCCGGAATCGCCGTCACTGTGTATTCCTCAGGACCCGTGTCCGCCGCACTGCCACGTCCTCCACCGCTTCCGCGACCCGCTCCGCCGCCCCGTCCTGCCGCGCTGCCCGAGCCCCGACCGGCCCCACCGCCGCGCGCCTGAGTTGGCGGAACTTTACAATTCTTGGCGATGAAAGCCGCGTACTTGGCATCCTGCGGAGCCTGCACGCCAGGCCCGGTCTGCGAGGCCGGAGCCTGTCCGAGCACGACCATCGCGCCGAGACACCCCGCCGCCGCAAGTAAAGTCACTTTCGAATTCATAACCTGCTCCTTAACTAAAAGTCCATTTCTGGTGCGGAAGTGTATACCGGGCAATTCCGGGACAGACACCAAATTCCAAGGACCCTTATTGGAAATTCGAGATTGGAAGGTCGAAATTGGAGATTGGATTTCCCGATTTCGAATCTCGAACCTCCAATTTCGAATTTCCAATAGTTTGTTAATTGCTCTTCAGCTCCTGATACACCTCGCTCACAAATCGATCCGCGCTCGTCACGTCCGCTCCCGCCGCGCCGAGCCCGCCCGCCGTCGTGGCATCCCACGGCGCGGTCACCTTCGCGGCGACGACTTCCTTTTCCGTCTTTCCCTGCGCGATCAGCGCCTTCACTTTATCCCGCACGCTCTTGATCATGTCCGCGTATGGAACCAGGTCATTCCGCTTGATCCACGTGCCGTGTCCCGGAATCAGCACCGTATCGGGGCCTGCGGTCTTCATCAGCTGCTCGCATCCTTCCAACATGCCGTTCAGGGTGCCGCCGTTGGCGCGATCGATGAAGGGATAGCCGAAGTTGCGGTAGAAATCGCCGATCATGATGACGTTCGTGTTTTCGAACCGGACCATCGTATCGCCGCCTGTATGCGCCGCCCGGACCGGAATCAGGTCGATCACCTCGCCGTTCATATGCAGCTTCACGGGAGCGCCCATTCCGTAAGTCACGATGGGATATCCCGAGGTATCCCGCGCAGCGCCCGCATTGCCGTTGCCGCCGCGCGGCGGCCGAGCCATCTGTTCGCGCAGTTCCTCACGCGCGAAGATAACGACACCCAGCTTTTCGAAAAATGGATTTCCCGCGGTGTGATCCGGATGGATATGCGTGTTTGCCATGAAGCGGATCGGCTCCGTGCTGATCTTCCGGATCGCCGCCAGAAGCTTCTGCGAAACCTGGGCATATTGCGCGTCGACCATGAAGATGCCGTCCGGCCCAGCCAGTACACCGACCAGCCCGCCCGCCGCGTCCGGATGATTCACATCGACATTCGGCGACCCCGCGATCATGTAAAGGTTCGACGAGACCTTTTTTGCCGTGAATTCGATTTTGCTGTAATCGGTTCCCTGAGCCAGCACGCTGGCGGAAAGAGCCGCTGCGGCGAAAAGAACGGCGGACAAATACCAGGCGGACTTCATGGCAGTCTCCTTTGGAGGGGTTCGGAGCGATATTGTAACTCAATCAAGATGGGAATGAATTAACGCTGGGAGTCTCCGAATGTTGTTTGAAGTTACTAACCGCCCCGTCTGCGCCGCTAAGGAACGGGACCATTTTATTAATGGCGCAGCCACCCCGCCTTGGAAAGGCGGGGAATGTCCATCTCGAAAACCCTCAGTGCATTCACACCGGGTATGCGCCTACGCGATGGTGCCGTCATCGTTTCGGGACGAGTCTCAGAATCTTGCCGCCGGGGCCGTCGGTCATGACGTACAAGGCGCCGTCGGGTCCTTCATTCACGCCGCGGATTCTGGCGTTGAGATTCGTCAGCAGTCGTTCCTCGCCGATGACCCGTTCTCCATTCAGGACCAGGCGTACCAGCGTCCGCCCGACCAGCTCGCAAACAAAGAGGTCGCCTTGCCACGCCGGGAACAGTTTTCCGGTATAGAAGGCGATTCCGGCCGGCGCGATATCGGGTGTCCAGAAATAAACCGGCTGTTCCATTCCTTCCTGAAATGTTTTGTCGCCGTTGATGGGCTTGCCGTTGTACTCGTGGCCGTAGCCGATAACGGGAAAGCCGTAATTCTTCCCTTTCTCGACGGCATTGATCTCGTCGCCGCCCCGCGGGCCGTGCTCGCTGGTCCATAGCTTGCCGGTGCGGGGATGGATGGTGATTCCCTGCACGTCTCTGAACCCGAGAGCGTAGATTTCGGGGTGCGCGCCGGGCCGGCCGGCGAACGGATTGTCTTTGGGAATCGTTCCATCGGTATTGATCCGCAGGATCTTGCCCATGTTGCTGTCGAGCTGCTGCGGCTGCGGCCAATCGACGGAATTGATCCCGAGACCCGCCGGAATGGACGACGTCACCAGCAGCGTTCCGTCCGGCGCTTGAATCACTCGTCCAAGCGTGCCCTCGCCATTGAGCAGGATTTTGAGGTCTTCGATGCGCGTATCGTCCGCAGAGAGTCTGGCTCGCGAGACGACCACAACACCGGGACTTCGCGGCAAGGCCTGGCGGTTCGCGTCATCCGGCAGAACCGTGTACGTCAGGTAGAGCGTCCGGTTCGTTGCGAAGGCGCGATCCGGCCGTACTTCGAAGAGCCCCTGCCCCTGCGCCCAAAGATTCGAAGGCAGTCCCAGAACCTCCGACACTTTTCCGTCTTTGCCGACAAGGCGAATGTGTCCCGAACGCTCGGCGGCGATCATCCGGCCGTCCGGAAGAAAATTGAATGAGAACGCGCCGTTCAGGCCTTCCGCCACTGTCTCGACCGTGTATTCCGCAGTTTTCAGCGGACGCGGCGCGCGCGTCTGACCGAACCAGGCCGGAATCGGAGCGTATCCGTCCGGAGTCGCGCTTTCGCCTGCCGGAGCTCCGGTCTGCGCCGGCGGACGTGGGGCCGAATGAATGGTCTGAGCCGCGGCCATAGAACCTTGAATCGCCAGGCAAATTGCTGCGCCGAGAAGAGTGGCTTTAGTCATATCCCTCCAGTTTTCCGACAGTATATTAATGTCCAATTAATCTGAGAACAAACCGGTCCGATCCGGTGTCTATAGGAACGGGGGAGTGTATCCGATGATGAAAACCGGGAAAGTTGTGTTGATCCTCGCTGCCTTCGCGTTCGCCGTGATTCCGATTCTGTCCCAGACCACCCCTGCCGGGAGACCGGTTTAACATGGCCGGCGCGACGCTGAGGATGTTGCTGCAGCAGGCGTATCAGAAGACCGCGACGGGCACACCCATCAGTCAGCTTCAGATCGTCGGCGGGCCAGGCTGGATGGATTCGGACCGCTATGACATTACGGCCACGGCGGATTGCAGTGGTGGGACATTGTCCCGGGAGCAGGTTCAGCAGATGATCCAGTCACTGCTCGCGGACCGTTTCCAGGTGAAGGCCCATCTGGAAACGCGTGAGCTGCCGATCTATAACCTCGTCGCCGGTAAAGACGGGCCGAAGATCAAAGCCTCCGCGGACCAGACGCCGCCGAACGCCGGACGCGGCGGACCGCCCCAACCCTGCAGTCCTGCGCCGCCGAACGCACAAGCGGCGGGAGCTCCGCCTCCGCCTCCGCCACTCCCGCCCCCGGGACAGCGCGGCGGAATCCTGGATCCCAACTTCGCGATGCCCCGGGGAGCCATGGCGATGATGTTTAACGGGACCGGTTCGACCTTACGCGCCGCCGCCGTGCCGATCGCGAATTTAATCGGGATGTTGCAGCAACAGGTCGGACGTCAACTGGTCGACAAGACGGGCCTGACCGGCCTCTTCGATTTCACTCTGCAGTTCAGCGCCGAAGGTCTATCCGTGCCCGGATTGCCACCCGGCGCTCTGCCGCCGGGCGCGCCGCCTCCCGCGGCTGCGGGCCAGACCCCGGGCACGGCCTCAGCAGCCGATCCCGTACCTTCGCTGTTCACCGCCATCCAGGAACTCGGTTTGAAGCTGGAATCGTCGAAAGGGCCGGTCGAAGTTCTCGTCGTGGATTCGGCTCAGAAGCCCACGGAGAACTGATAACTCTCGGGAAGTCGGGCCGGATTTGAGAAAAGATCGAAAGAGAGCTCGAATTTGCAACAAGAGCGCTCGACTTCCGGAAAGAGGGCTCGAATTTCCCCCGGAAGCGGGTTTTTCGCGGCCACGATCGTCATTTGCCATTCGATGATTATCATTTTCAAAATCACAATCATCATTCGCCATTTGATGATCGTCATTTTCAAAACACTGTCGGCCGCGAGAATTCTCGACAGGAATCTTGATATTCGACAGGTCATCTCCCCTCGAAGTTTCCCAAAGCGGCCGGCAGAGCGAAACACCCGGTGAAAAACCTGCCGCGTGGCCGGTGTCGAACAGCTTCCGGCGAACTCAGAGTATTCCTGCGGCTCCACTTCGAGATCTGGCGCAGATCGTTGCGCTTCGCACGCCTCGGCTCATAATCGCGATTGCCGGGACATAAGTTCGGCCGGCGGGTTTAGGTTGATAAAAGCACGACTTTGCAGTCGCGTTATCGCCGAAAACCGGATCTTGTAGCGCGCTGGCAATCGGGATTTCAATTACTTAAGACGGCAACCCACTTGCGGTATTCTGGAGGTGATTATATGGGTACTGAAATCGCAAAAAAGCTGTTTACCGTTCACGACTACCACAAGATGGTGGATGCCGGCATTCTTCATGAAGAGGATCGTGTCGAACTCATTCGGGGCGAGATCGTTCAAATGAGTCCCATCAATCCGCTCCACAATGGCACAATTCATCGTGCAACTCGCTCCCTCGTTCGTATTGTGGGTGACCTTGCCATTGTCGGCGTGCAGGGGTCCATTCGACTCGATGAATACGACGAACCGCAGCCTGATCTTTACCTGCTGCGGCCGAGGGACGATTTTTATACGGCCAGGCATGCCGGTCCGGCCGATATCTTCCTGATTATCGAGGTGGCCGATTCATCACTGCAGTATGACCGCACCACGAAGATGCAGCTTTACGCCGAGACCGGAGTTCCGGAGTATTGGATTTCCGATCTTCAGAACGACTGCATCATTGTTTATCGCAATCCGGAAGGCGCAACATATCGCACGACTCTGCAATTCCGCCGAGGCGAGCAACTGAGGCCTGCGCTATTATCCGACTGCGCCATTCCGGCCGACACCTTGCTGCCTTGAGCCGCCGATCGTTATGCCGCTGCCTGGAGGTGATTTTGAGCATCTCTTTTTCTGTGCTCCCAGCCTGCGGCGTGAAGTCCCACGAAATTTACGCGTATACTATTGCGCGTCATGCAAATGGACGATGCGATCAGGGACGTGCTGGCCGGATATCAAGCCCGGATCACGGCGGAAGACAAGCTTCGAGGACAGGTATCGCGTCAGGAATGGCTGAGCCGGCGCGATGAGTTCCTGCTGGAAGTCGGCGAGGCGGTCGGCACGCTGTTGAATGTTCTCGCGCGCGAAGCGAAAGCCCGGACGATTCTCGAGGTAGGGACGTCCTACGGCTACTCCACGATCTGGCTCGCCGATGCGGCGCGCGCCACGAAGGGGAAAGTCATCACGCTGGATCTCCGGGCCGACAAGCAGGCCTATGCGCGCAAGATGCTCGAACGCGCCGGACTCCTGGATTACGTCGAATTCCGCTGCGGCGATGCGCTGGAGCTTATCCAGAAGATGAGCGAAACCCTCGACTTCGCTTTGATCGACCTGTGGAAGGACGTCTATATTCCCTGCTTCGACCGGGTCGCTCAGAAAGCGGCGCCCGGCGCGCTGATCATCGCCGACAATATGATCTTTCCCCCAGATAATCAGGCCATCGCCGCCGCATATCGCGCGCATGTCCGCAGCAGGCCCGGAGTTGAATCCATCCTGCTGCCGGCAGGCCACGGCATTGAAGTCACGCGGCTTCCCTGATTCGTCTTTCTATTCGGAACGCAGGCACACGTATAATCCGCGCTTATGGAAAGCGCCGTGGCGACCCTTGCGGAGTGGAAAACCTTTTACGGAATCGTGGGTACGGCGGCGGCCAGCCTGACGGGCCTGCAATTCGTCGTGATTGCGCTTGTGGCGCAGGTGCGAACGCGGTCCAGCGGCCATGAGATTGCGGCCTTCGGCAGCCCGAATGTGGTGCATTTCTGCGCGGCCCTGTTTCTGTCCGCCGCGCTGAGCGCGCCATGGCATTCGTTCCGGACAGCCCGTCTCCCGCTTATCGCGTGCGGCTTCATCGGCGTGGTGTATGCCGTCGTCGTCGCCTGGCGCGCGCGCCGCCAGACGGGCTACAAGCCAGTGTTCGAAGATTGGCTGTGGCATGTCGCACTGCCGATGCTGGCCTACGCCGCGCTGTTGGTGGCCGGGGCCTTGCTTTCGCGTTTCACGCTTTCCTCCCTGTTTGCGATTGCCGCGACGGCACTGCTCCTCGTGTACATCGGAATTCACAATGCATGGGACACGGTCGTCTACCTGGCGATCACCTATCTCCGACGGGAGGATAATTAACCTTGCAACTCCCCTCCTCCGGAAGGCGTCAATGTACTTGGCGCAGGCAACTCCCCTCCTGGCATAGGGCAATAATATGCTTGACTCATCCTTTCGTGAGGCAGCTCCCCTCCTGATGCAGGAGGGGTGGCTGCACGCGGCTGTAGTTGCTCGATCAGATGCGGGCCGCATAGTATTACCCTTCGTGAAAATCACCGACATTCGCGCGACAACCGTAACCGTTCCCCTCGAAGCTCCGCTGCGCCACGCCAACGGCGTGCACTGGGGACGCTTCGTCCGCACCATCGTCGAGGTTGAAACCGACAACGGCCTGATCGGACTCGGCGAAATGGGTGGTGGCGGAGAATCCGCCGAAGCCGTCTTCCGCGCAATGAAGAGCTATCTGGTTGGCCACGATCCGGCCCGGCTCGAAGAAATTCGTTTTCTGATCGCAAACCCCACAGCCTCGCTCTACAACAACCGCACTCAAGCGCTCGCGGCGATCGAGTTCGCATGCCTCGATATCCTCGGGCAGGCTTGGAAGGCTCCGGTCTCGGAAATCCTCGGCGGACGTTTGCGCGATCGTGTCCGGTTCGCCTCGTATCTGTTCTTCCGCTATCCCGATCCAAAGACCGGCAAAGGCGAAGTCCGCACCATCGAACAACTGGTCGCGCACAGCCGCCAGCTGAAACAGCGGTTCGGTTTCACGACTCACAAACTCAAAGGCGGCGTCTTTCATCCCGATTACGAATTGGAAGCCTACCGGGCGCTCGCGGCCGCCTTCCCTGAAGACTCGCTGCGATTCGATCCGAACGCCGTCTGGTCTACCGAACAGGCGATCCGGTTCGGCCAGGCGATCGAAAGCCTGAAGAACGACTATCTCGAGGATCCCGTCTTCGGCCTCAACGGCATGCGGCGCACGCGGCAAATGATCCGCGTTCCTCTGGCGACGAACACGGTCGTCGTCAACTTCGAACAGCTTGCCACGAACGTGTTGGACACCGCCGTCGATGTGATTCTGCTCGATACCACATTCTGGGGCGGCATCCGCGCCTGCATGAAAGCTGCGGCTATTTGCGAAACGTTTCAGCTCGGCATCGCCGTGCATTCTTCGGGCGAGCTTGGCATTCAACTGGCGACGATGCTTCACCTCGGCGCAATCCTTCCCGGATTGTCGTTTGCGGCGGATGCGCACTATCACCAGTTGACCGACGACATCATCGAAGGCGGCCCGATGAAGTACGAAGGCGGCGCGATTCGGGTGCCGGACAAACCCGGCCTCGGCGTGAAACTGGATCGCGAAAAGCTTCAGAAATACAGCGAGCTCTATAAACGCCTGGGCAACTACCCATACGATCAGGATCCCGGCCGGCCGCACTGGACGCCGCTGGTTCCAAACGATCGCTGGGCGGATCCGAACGACACGCGGCCTGTTTCGATACCATACTGAGCGGATATGCCGAAAACACTCGACATTTCAAACCGCGTCGCTGTCGTCATCGGGGCGACGTCCGGCATCGGACGGACGCTCGCTCTCGGATTGGCCGAGTACGGCGCCACGGTCGTGCCTTCCGGCAGGCGCGCGGACCGCCTCGAAGAGGTTTGCAAGGCCATCGAGGCCGGCGGAGGAAAAACGCTGGTAAAGCCTGCGGATGTAAATTCCCGCTCTTCGATCGACGCGCTCCGCGATGCGGTGCTGAAACAGTTCGGACGCGTGGACGTGCTCGTGAACGCTGCCGGTTATTCGATGAAACAACCGACAAATGAAGTCTCCGAAGAGAAATGGTCGGCCTTGATGGATACCAACGTGATGGGCGTTCTCCGGGCATGCCAGTCTTTCTATGAGCCGTTGAAAGCCGGCGGACGCGGACGCATCGTCAATATCGGCTCTCTGGGTTCTTTTCTTGCATTCCACGAGGTCGCCGCATACTGTGCTTCCAAGAGCGCCGTGATGTCCTTGACGAAGAATCTGGCCTGCGAATGGGCTAAAGACGGGATCTGCGTGAACGCCATCGTCCCGGGAGTCTTCCCGACCGAACTGAACAGGAAACTCATCGAAGGCACGCCGCGCGGAAACGAGATGCTCGCGCGGACGCCGATGGGCCGGTTCGGAAACGCCGAAGAACTGGTCGGGGCCGCCGTCCTTCTGAGCTCGGATGCCGCCAGTTTCATCACCGGCGAGTCGATCGCCGTGGACGGCGGCTATCTCGCCTCGGGAGTGAACACGTGAGGAACCGCTGGCCGCAGATGACGCGGATGACGCAGATGGGGGCACAAAAAAAGAGCCTTATGCGCCCCCGTCTGCGTCATCCGCGTCATCTGCGGCTATTGCTTTTCTGCTTCGTCTGTTCCATTCCTCTCCACGCCGAGACGGGCTACGACATGTGGCTGCGATATGCGGCTATTGATGGAGCGGCCGCCGCACAATATCGAGGCGCCGTTCCACCAGCCATCGTTTCGCTGGACACTGGCGCACCTGAACAGAGCGCCCAACAGGAACTCATTCGCGGCATCAGCCGCATGCTCGGCCGCACGCTGCGCGTTGAAACCAATCTCTCCACCGAGCCAGCGCTGGTGCTGGGCAAAATCGATGAAATCCGCGGACGGCTCGGCATAACGGCAACGCTTCCCCCGGACGGCTACTGGTTGAAATCCACCACCCTCAACGGAACCCGCCGCATCATTATCGCAGGCGGAAGCGACGCCGGTGTCCTGTACGGCGCTTTCGCTTTTCTCCGCAAGATCGCGTTGGGCCAACCGATCGCCGAACTTGACGAAAAACAGTCCCCTGCTGCGTCTCTTCGCTGGGTGAATCAGTGGGACAACATCAATGGAACGATCGAGCGCGGCTACGGCGGACCTTCCATCTTCTGGGAAGGCGGACATGCCCGCGCCGATCTTTCGCGCGTGAATGACTATGGCCGGATGCTCGCGTCGCTCGGCATCAACGGCTGCTCTATTAATAATGTCAACGCCGATACGCGATTTCTGACTTCCGAGCTTATTCCTCAAGTGGCTCGCATCGCGGATGCATTGAGGCCCTGGGGTGTGAAGGTCGCGCTTGCCGTCGACTTCGGCAGCCCGAAATCCGTCGGGGGTCTCGAGACATTCGATCCACTCGATCCGGCTGTCGCCGCGTGGTGGAAATTCAAGGCCGATGAAATCTACAAGGCCATTCCCGACTTCGGCGGCATTGTGCTGAAGGCCGACTCGGAAGGCCGGGTCGGGCCATCCACTTACGGGCGCACGCACGCCGATGCAGCGAATGTCGTTGCGCGTGCCTTGAAACCCCACGGCGGCGTGATCTTTTACCGCGGATTCGTCTATGACCACCATATGGACTGGCAGAATCCGAAGAACGATCGCGCACGCGCCGCCTACGACAACTTTCACGAGCTTGACGACAAATTCGACGACAACGTCATCGTTCAAATCAAGAACGGTCCGATCGACTTTCAGGTGCGGGAGCCGGCGTCGCCCCTCTTCGGGGGTCTCGATCACACTCGCGAAGCGATCGAATTGCAAATCACCCAGGAATACTTCGGACAGGCGCGTCATCTCGTGTTCCTGCCCACGATGTGGAAAGAGACGCTCGATTTCGATTTACACATCCGTGACGGCCGCACACCCGTGAAGGCTCTGGTGACGGCATTTGTGGGTGTCTCGAATGCCGGGATGGAAGACAGCTGGTACGGCAATCATATGTCGCAGGCGAATCTGTATGGATTCGGCCGGCTGGCGTGGAGTCCGGATATTTCAGCGAAAGAGATCGCCGACGAGTGGACGCGTCTGACGTTCGGCAACGATCCGGTTGTGGACAAGACGGTCGCGGACATTCAGCTGAGCTCCTGGCGGACCTATGAAAACTACACCGGACCGCTGGGTTTGCAGACGCTGACCGATATCGTCGGGAACCATTACGGCGTCGCCGTCGAAGCCTCCGAGCGCAACGGCTGGGGCCAATGGCATAAGGCTGACGCGATGGGCGTCGGCTTCGATCGAACGGTCGCGACCGGCACCGGCTTCCTCGGCCAATTTTCTCCGAGCGTCATGAAGCTGTACGAGTCGATGGAAAGCTGCCCGGACGATCTCGTTCTCTTCATGCATCACGTGCCGTATACGTATCGCCTGCATTCCGGGAAGACGGTGATTCAGTACATCTATGATTCGCACTACGACGGCGCGGATGCCGTAGCGAAGTCCGAGCATGAGTGGAAGTCCCTGAAGGGGCGCGTGGACGAGCAGCGATTCCAGGAAGTGCTGGCGCAGCTTCAATATCAGGCCGGCCAGGCTGTCGTCTGGCGCGATGCCGTCAATGACTGGTTCTTCAAGGAATCCGGAATTGGGGATAAGAAGGGACGTGTCGGAAACCATCCAGGAAGAATCGAAGCCGAGTCGATGAGCTTGAGCGGTTACGCCGCGAAGCCCGTCACGCCTTGGGAGACGGCTTCCGGCGGCACCGCCGTCGAATGCGGCGGCGCAAAATGTTCCGCGACGACGAAGTATGGCGGCGAAACCGGCTGGCGCGACCTCATTGTTCAGTACTTCGACCTGCCGGACGCCGTTTCGCATTTTCAAGTTCGGGTTGGAAATCAGCTGGTGGATGAATGGGCGGCGGCGGACCGTTTGCCCGCGCGCAAACCGGACAGCACGTCGTCGTCGCGGCACATCATCCGCGGATTGATGCTGCATCCGGGCGACGAAGTCCGTATTGACGGAATTCCCGACGGCCGCGAGACCGCAGCGTTCGACTACATCGAAATTGTGCCGGCAGACCAGTGAAAACGTTTTTGTGTTTTTTGTGCCTTTTGTGGCTAATCTCCGGCTGCTCGCAACCTGGCGATATGATCCGTCTTAATAATTCCACCGGCATGGAAGTGCGCGCCATCCCTTACGGCGGGATCATCACCTCGATCCGCGTACCGGACCGCAGCGGTCATGTCGACGACGTCGTCCTCGGATACGACACGATCGATGCCTACGTGAAGAACAACTCTCCGTACATGGGCGCGATCATCGGCCGCTACGGCAACCGCATCGCCAAAGGCATGTTCACGCTCGACGGCCAGGTTTATAAGCTCGCTACAAACGATGGCTCGAATCATCTGCACGGCGGAATGAAGGGGTTCGATAAAGTTGTCTGGCAACCGGAAGAGTTCAAAACTTCCGATGGCAGCGGCGTGATTTTTCGATATACCAGCGCCGACGGCGAAGAAGGCTACCCCGGCAAGCTCACCGTTCGCGTCACATACACGCTGACCGGGCGGAACGAGCTGATCGTCGATTACTTCGCAACCTCCGATAAAGCGACGCCGGTCAATCTCACGCAGCATACCTATTTCAACCTGACGGGCGGCACACGCGACGTTCTCGACCACGTAGTGACGATCGATGCCGATCGGTTCACGCCGACGGATGCCGGCGCGATCCCGACGGGAGTTCTTCAGCCCGTCGATGGAACGCCGTTCGACTTCCGGCAGCCCACTCCGATCGGCGCCAGGATCAACATGGATGACGAACAGCTGCGAAATGGAAAAGGCTACGACCACAACTACGTTGTGAATCGCTCCGGCGACGGCCTGGTTCACGCCGCGCATGTTCTGGAACCAGTGACAGGCCGGGTGCTGGATGTCTCGACGACGGAGCCCGGTGTTCAGTTCTATAGCGGGAATAATCTGGACGGATCGATCACCGGGAAATCGGGACATGTTTACACGAAGCGATTCGGCTTCTGCCTCGAGACGCAGCACTTCCCGGACTCTCCGAACGAGCCGGAGTTCCCTTCCACCGTATTGCGGCCCGGCACGGAGTACCGGTCCCGGACGGTGTTCGCTTTCAGTGTGGACGGCTCGGCGCATTAGATGCGGCGGGCCATAGAAGATGTGAATGAATTGTTGGGCAAGCATATTCCCCTCCTTGGAAAGGAGGGGAATCTATCTGCTCGCCCGACAATTCATTCACACCTTCAGGGCGGAAGCCGTAGCCGGATATAGACTCTGGTAAATCCGGTGCCCTTCGGCATACACCTTCCGCTCTTCCGCTCGCGGTTCGCACGTCCGCACTTCGCGAATCGCGGTTTCGCAAACCTCGCGGACCGAACCATATTCCCCGGTTCCCACCATCGCCAGCAGTGCCGCGCCGTAGGCGGAACCTTCCTGACTCTCGAGCACCGAGACCGGCTTACCGAAAACATCCGCCATCATCTGCTGCCAGAATGGACTTCGCGCCCCGCCGCCGGAGAGCCGCACCGATTCCGCCTTCGCGCCGATCTGCTCGATAATATCGAGGCCATCTTTCTGGCTGTAGGACACGCCTTCGAGCAACGATCGAATGAGATCCGCGCGGGTATGTTTCGCCGTCAAGCCGATCCAGCCGCCACGAGCGGAGGCGTCGAGGTGCGGCGTGCGCTCCCCCATTAAATAAGGAAGCCAGTAGAGGCCTTGCGAGCCGGCGGGAGCAGTGGCCGCCTCTTTCGTAAGGGCGTCATATTCCATGCCCGGCGCCAGATTGTTGCGGAACCACTGCAGACTGAGTCCGGCGCCCTGAGTGACGCCCATCACATGCCAGGCGCCTTCGACGGCGTGACAGAACGTGTGAACCCGGCCGCGGCTATCGTAATTCGGAGATTCGGTGTATGCAAAAACAACGCCCGATGTTCCCAGCGTGCACGACATCCTGCCCGGTTCGACAATACCGTTCCCGACGGCGCTCGCCGCCTGGTCTCCCGCACCCGCGACAACTGGCGTACCTTCGGCCAGTCCCGTCAGAGCGGCGGCGGCGCGCGAAACCTTTCCGCTGACCGCCGCCGATTCGAGTACCGGCGGCAGGATGTTTCGATCGATCCCGATCTTGTCCGCCAGCAGTTCCGACCAACGGCGCTGCACCACATCGAACAATCCGGTTCCGGATGCGTCCGATACATCACCCGCGTATTCGCCCGTCAGTCCGAACCGGACATAGTCCTTCGGCAAAAGGATTTTCCTTACGCGTTCGAAATTCGCCGGTTCGTTATAGCGGACCCATAGAAGCTTCGGCAGCGTGAAGCCGGTGATGGCCGGGTTCGCCGTGCACGCGAGAACCGTGTCCGCACCGGCGAGTTCGTTGATGCCGTCGACCTGTTTCTGGCTGCGCTGATCACACCAGATCAGAGCGGGACGGATGACCTTGTCCGCTGCATCCAGCATTACAAGCCCATGCATCTGCCCGGACAAACCGACGCCGCGCACGGCGCTCCCCGCAAGATTCGATTGCGAAAGAACACCGCGAACCGCTTTTTGGGCGGCATCCGACCAATTATCCGGACGCTGCTCCGCCCATAACGGCCGTTCCATGATCATGTCGTCGTGGGGAGCGGTGAATGCGGAGACAAGAGCTCCGGCTTTGTTGACGAGAACCGCTCGCGTCCCGCCGGTACCGACGTCAATGCCAAGCCAATAAATCATGCTGATTTTCGCGTTCCCCCAAATGTCATTTGGGGACCGCAGTCATCCAAAGTGCGTCCGGCCCCGATGCATGCCCAGCAGCAGCTGCACCAGGCGGTGCGGGATGAGTTCGTGCAGCGTCAGCAGTTCCTTGTTCGCTTCCGCAATCGCTCCGGCATCGCTGCCTGCAGACACGCCGGAACCCGCTTTCAACGCATCTGTTGCTTCGCGAATGATCGGATCCTCGAGCGCCTCGCCGGCAATCTCCCACAGCGTGATAAATCGATCGACGGCGTTGGGGAAACTTACCGCGAACACGCCGTGATTGCTCGTCGTCCGCAGCGGTTTGAAATCCAGGTTGAACGGGCCGTTGAAATTCTTCGAACGAAGCAGCATCAGGACGTTCAACCAGTCGAGCGGATTGACCAAGCCGACGGCGATGTCGACGTCGTGCTTCAGCCGATAACCATCATTGATATCGAAATGCCACAGCTTACCCGCCAGCAGAGCCCGCGCCAGGGCCGCGCGCGGCGCGCCTCCCCACATGAGTTCGTGGAGATACTCCGGGTTCAATCCCACCATGTGCGGATGTTTCAATGCGCCCGAGGCGATAAACCCGAGCATTGCATCGCTGGTGGGCAGCAGAATCTCGGCCTGCGGCTCGAACGGCTTCGCTTCCAGACAGTGTTTGAGTGTGGGCCGTCCCTTTTTCTTTGCGACTTCGATATCGCGGTCGCACGCAGCATTGAGAGCTTCCCCGTACCAGCGAAGGGTCTGAAGCTCGTCGATCGCGCCTTGCGTGAAATAGCCGAGCGATCCCGGCCAGTACACGGCATATCGGGCGCCGAGTTCGTGACCGATGTCGACGGTGTTCCGGACACGGAATGCGGCATATTCCCGCACCTCCGGCGCTTCCGGCGCGGGGCCTGCGGCGAAGACGGCATGATAGAACGTTTCGGTAGTCACCATCGAACACTTGACGCCGTGCTCTTCGAGTGTCCGATGGATTTTCGCGACGATCTCCGCCTGACGGTCGCTGCCGAGCGCTTCCGTGGGAATCACATCGCTGTCATGCGTGCACCAATGCGCGATGCCGATGTTTCCGAACTCCCGAATGACTTCCTCGAAAGTCACGGGCTTGCGGGTCGGCGCCCAGAACAGAGCCTGTCCTTGATATGCCGCCGCCCACTGCGGGCCGCTGATAAAGTACTTGCGGCGCGTCTCCGGACTGTAGCCGCCGCCGCACATTTTCGTAAGACGTTCGACCAGAGATCGTTGTTGATTCGGTGGTACGGGTTGCATGACGAGTAAAATAGTGCACGCTATACGCAAGGAACAAGGGGTAATTCATGTTGAAGCATGATGTCCTGGGGAAGATCCGCGAGTCTGGCCTGATTGCCGTCATACGATCGAATAGCGCGGAGGAAGCCGTATGGATTGCCGACGCGTGCCTCGCGGCAGGCGCCGTGGCCATCGAGATTACCTTTACGGTTCCGAAAGCGCCAAATGCGATTTCCCAGCTCTGCGATCGAGAGGATTCGAAGGATTTCATGGTCGGGGCAGGCACCGTCCTGGATCCGGAAACGGCGCGGCTTGCAATTTTGTCCGGAGCGAAGTTCATTGTCTCCCCCGCTTTGAACATCGAAACCGCCAGGCTCTGCAACCGGTATCAAATTCCGTATATGCCGGGCGCTTGCACAGTCCGGGAGGTTATCGAAGGAATGGAATGCGGGGCGGAGATCGTCAAGGTCTTTCCCGGCGAAGTCACCGGACCGGCATTCGTCAAAGCGGTTAAGGCGGCCTTGCCTCAAGCTTCGCTGGTCCCCAGCGGCGGTGTGACGATCGAGAATGTGAAGGACTGGATCGCGGCAGGCTGCGCCGCTGTCGGCGTCGGCTCCCACCTGACTCGCTCTGCCGCTGCCGGGGATTTTCAATCGATTACCGATTTGGCAAAGCGATTCCTCGAAGAGGTCCGGAAGGCGCGGCGGTGACGGGAACGCGAGTGGTCACGTTCGGTGAATCCCTCTTGCGGCTGACGCCGCCGGGCTTCGAGCGATTTCTGCAGACGCCGCACTTCAACGCCGTCTTCGGCGGTGCGGAAGCGAATGTCGCTGTGGCGTTGTCTTCGTTTGGAATGGATGCCGCCTACGTGACGGTGCTGCCGGAAAACAATCCTATCGCCGATGCGGCGATCGCCGAGTTGCGCCGCTTCGGTGTGGACACTTCGCACATCGTTCGAGGCACGGGACGGCTGGGGACTTACTATCTTGAACTCGGCGCCAATCATCGCGCCGGCCGCGCCGTCTATGACCGGGAACACAGCGCGATGGCGCTGGCAAAGCCGGGCGACATTGCATGGGAAAAAGTATTCGAGGGCGCCGCGTGGTTTCACATTACGGGAATCACGCCGGCGATCAGCGCATCCGCCGCTGATCTCACGCTGGAAGCGATGCGCGCCGCGGGGCAGAGGGGACTAACCATCTCCTTCGATCTGAATTACAGACAAAACCTGTGGAAGTGGGGCAAAACGGCGGGAGAAGTGATGGGCAGCATGATGAAACACGCCGATATCCTGATCGGAAATGAAGAACATCTCCGCCTGGTTCTCGGGCTGTCCGATCCCGTCGTGAATAACGCCTTGACCCGCTATTCGCACCTCAAAGCCGTCGCCGTGAGCCTTCGCGGAAGCAGTTGGTCCGCCTGTTTGAACGATCGCGAACAACTGCTGACGAGCCGGAGCTATGACGTCGCACACAGTGTCGATCGCATCGGCGCCGGAGATGCGTTTGCCGCAGGCCTGATTTACGGCTGGATGAATCTTCCCAACCGCCGGGACGCTCTCGAATTCGCCGCAGCGGCGTGCTGTCTGAAACACTCTATTCCCGGCGATTACTGCCGCGCGACAGCGGAGGAAGTCCGTTCGCTGCTGAGTGATCCGAGTCCCGGACGGATTCACCGCTGACAAGAAAGCAACTCCCTCAAACTTCGTTTAGCCGCAGATGACGCGGATGACGCAGATGGGCCATTAAAGAGCTTTGATGGCCCATCTGCGTCATCCGCGTCATCTGCGGCTAAAACATGGCTGGCAGCGAATTATATGTGTTAGATTCCTGCTACTTCAAACCGAAGAGGACTTCTATGAAGAACGCCTTTGCGAAAATGATTTGTCTGCTCGTCTGCGCGAGTGCGCTGCTGGCACAAAGCGGCGCAAGGAATGGGGAATGGCGGACGTATGGAGCGGATCTCGGCAATACGCACTATTCGCCGCTCGATCAGATCAACGCTTCGAACTTCAACAAGCTTGAGGTCGCATGGCACTTCAGCACGGAAAACCTGGGCCCGCGGCCGGAATTCCAGTTCGAGGGAACGCCGGTGATGGCCAACGGCATCCTTTATTCGACGGCGGGAACGCGGCGTGACGTCGTCGCGCTGGATGCGGCGACCGGCGAGCTTCTCTGGACGCACAGCGAACACGAGGCAGCGCGCGGCTCGAATGCGCCGCGGCAGCTCTCCGGGCGCGGCCTGGCGTACTGGACCGACGGACGCGAAGAGCGGATCCTCTATGTCACTCCGGGATATCGCCTGATCGCGCTTAATGCGAAGACCGGCGTGCCGGTTCCGTCGTTTGGAAAGAACGGGGTTGTCGATCTGAAGCAGGACGACGATCAGGAAATCGATCTCATCAACGGCGAAGTCGGATTGCATGCGGCGCCTGTTGTCGCCAAAGATGTCGTGATCGTCGGAGCTGCGCACAAATCGGGCGGGGTGCCCAAGAGCAAGACCAACGTGAAGGGATATGTCCGCGGCTTCGACGTCAAGACAGGCAAGCGGCTGTGGATTTTCCACACGATTCCGCTACCGAACGAATACGGCGCCGAAACCTGGGAAAACGATTCGGCATCCTACACGGGCAATACGGGCGTCTGGGCACAAATCAGCGTGGATGAAGAGCTGGAAACCGTGTATCTTCCTGTCGAACTTCCCACCGGCGACTACTACGGCGGATATCGTCCAGGCAACGGCCTGTTCGGCGAAAGCCTTGTCGCGGTCGATCTGCACACCGGCAAGCGGAAGTGGCATTACCAGCTTGTGCACCACGGGATCTGGGACATGGATATCCCATGTGCGCCGATCCTCGCGGACATCACAATCAACGGTCAGACGATTAAGGCGGTCGCGCAGCCGACGAAACAGGCGTTCCTGTATGTCTTCGATCGCGTGACCGGCAAACCGATCTGGCCCATCGAAGAGCGGGCGGTCGAGCAGTCGACCGTGCCCGGAGAGAAAACCAGCGCGACGCAACCGTTTCCGACCAAACCGCCCGCATATGACCGGCAGGGCTTTTCCGTCGATGATCTGATCGATTTCACGCCGGAGCTCCACGCCGAAGCACTGAAGATTGCATCGCGTTACAAGATGGGGCCAATCTTCACGCCGCCGGTGGTCAGCAAGATCGAAGGCCCGTTGGGAACCCTGGCAATGGCGGTGAGCAACGGCGGCACGAACTGGCCCGGCGGATCCTACGATCCCGAGACCCACATCCTGTACGTCCCATCTCAAAGGACGATGAATTCTCTCGGTGTGGTTCCCGGCAACCCGAAACTATCCGGAGATTTCGGCTGGATTCAGGGCATTGCCACCAGCGGACCTCGTCTGAGCGGCGGGGCCGGGGCCGATGCCGGCGCCGATCGCGCTCCTGGTGCAGGCGCGGCCGAGACGTCGGGGCTGCTGACCGTTCAGGGATTGCCGCTGATGAAGCCGCCCTACGGACAGATCACTGCCATCGACATGAATAAAGGTGAGATTCTCTGGCACATCGCTCACGGTGAAACGCCCGACAATATCCGCAACAATCCCGCGCTGAAAGGCTTGAATATTCCCCGCACCGGCCGGCCCGGGGCCATCGGAACGCTCGTGACCAAGACGCTCCTGATCGCCGGCGAGGGCGGTGTATTCACCACTCCGAACGGGCAGAAGGGCGCAATGCTCCGGGCTTACGACAAAGCGAGTGGTAAAGACGCCGGCGCCGTCTACATGCCCACGCAACAGAGCGGAACGCCGATGACGTACATGCTCAACGGCAAGCAGTACATTGTGGTTGCGATCGGCGGCAACGGGTATACGGCGGAGTTGAGAGCCTTCCGGCTCCCCAACTAAAAAGAATGGCGGGCAACTCGCGCGCTAAGACGCTGCGCGCGGGTTGCCCCGGCGCGGCACTTCTCATTTTTCGTCTGTATTCGTCACTTCTTCTCGCCGCGCTCGGGTCTCACGCAGCGTTCTTAATCTTCTCAAGACAAGTTGTGAATCGAAATCATTGAGGCGAGATGCCTGGCTGAAGTCCGTTGTGAATTCGTAATCAAAGTAGTTCGAAATGATGCGGACCTTTGTAAGGTACTCGCCGGTCGAGATACGGATGACATAGAAACGCATCTCAGGAAGGCTCAACGAGGCGCTGGTCATTTTTGCCGTTCCTGATCATTTTTCGATTTTATCCCATGATTTACAGTGGGCACTCATGTTCCATTCTACTGGCGACTTACATTCCACATGTGAATTCGGCGTTTCGCACGACTTCCAGGAAGATCGATGTGACTCAGGCCAAACCTCCAGAGCCGAAACAGATTCAAACTGGGAACCCTGCTTGCATTGGTGAACGTCGAGCACTGAGCGAGGAGTGAGCGAGAGAATGAAATCCGCGCGCATCAGAAGGTTAGCCAGTGATGACGTCGTCCAGGTTGCGCGGTTGCACCACAGCCTCTATCGTTCCAACGAAGAATACACGCGGAATATTGACCGCGCCTACAAGCTCTATTTCCATGACGTATATCTGGGGAATCCATGGTACGAGGAACAGTTGAGTCCCCTCGTTTACGAAGAAGCTGACGGAAAAATTACGGGCTTCCTGGGCGTCATGCCGCGGTCCATGCGCATCGGTGGACGCTCTATTCGTGCGGCGATAAGCTCGATGTTCATGGTTGAGCCGAACAGCAGGTCCAGCCTGGCCGCTGTGCAGCTCATGAAAGCGTTCATGTCCGGTCCGCAGGACCTTTCCCTGGCGGATGAGGCGACGGAGCCGGCCCGCAAGCTTTGGGAGAGATTGGGCGGCCATACCTCGGCTTTGAACAGCATCTATTGGACAATACCGTTGCGCCCGGCCGGTTTTCTCAACCTGCGGATATCGCGGCGGGACTGGTTGCGTCCCCTTGCAAAGGCATCATTGCCGTTCTGCAAGACGTTCGACGCGGCTTTGGCCGCCGGCAGGGGATACTTCCATCCTGCCCGGCCACGTTTGCTGGAAAAGAATCTTGACGTACAGACCTTACTTGAATGTGCGAGAACCTTATGGGATTCCCAAAGCCTGCACCCGGAATATCAAGAAAGTTCCCTGCGGTGGCTGCTGGAGACGGGAGAGCATGGAGGGGCCGGCGGCAGACTTGAGAAGCTGGCGGTTCATAGCCCCGAGCATGGGCTGGTTGGCTGGTTCATCTATCACCTCGGCAAGGGCGGGGTGGCCGAACTGCTGCAGATAGGTTTCAAGCAGAACTTTGCCAAGGATGTTCTCGACCACTTAATGTACCGGACCTGGTCGCAGGGCGCTGTCGCAGTCGCAGGACGCATGGATCGTCAGCTCATGCCCCATCTGGCCGGAAACTACGTGATGAACCCGCGTTATTGGATGCTCGTGCATTCCAAAAACCGGGAGTTGATAGACCTCATTGACCGCGGCGAAAATCACTTGAGCCGCCTCGAAGGAGAATGGTGCCTGCAGTTTCACATGGGCAGGTACAAGGGTCCGGCTGCCGGGGAATTCGGAGATCCGCTGCAGCGGCCTCTGGCAACGGCGTCATCGGAGACGGTGACGGCCAAAACCGGGGGAGTGGAAATCGTCGAGTCACTGGCGGAGGAGTGGCGCAGGCTTTGCGAAGAGGGCCGCTGCAACGAGCCGTTTTACCGGCCGGAATGGGTCGCCGCATATATACGAGCTTTTGCGCAGGAAGCCAAAGTTGTAGTCGTTACCGCCAGAGTAGATGGCGAACTGAAGGCGGTTCTACCGCTGATCGAAGAGCGGTCCTACTTCCGCGGGATTCCGATTAAAAGACTTCGCGACGCCGCCAACGCGCACTCCTGCCGCTTCGATATCGTCTGTGCGCCTGGATCCCAAGGTGAGGCCGCGGTTCAGGCAATCTGGAAATTTCTTGCCGAGCGTTCCGGCTGGGACATGATGCAGTTCTCCAGCGTACCGGAAGGAAGCGCGCTTAATTCCTTCGCCCAGGCCGCGAGCAGCGATGCCTTTCCGACGGAGCGAAATGTCTCCATGCGCTCCCCGTATTTACCTCTGACGGGTTTGGGCGAAACGAAGGATCCTCTGGTGTTGCAGAGCAGCGCGAACTTTCGCTCGATTGTCCGCCGTAGAGAACGCCAGTTGAAATCGCAAGGTACCGTGTTGCTGCGCCGGGTGACCAAGGCAGACCCTCAGATGCTCCAGCGGTTTTATGACCTGGAACGGAGCGGATGGAAAGGCGAAGAGGGGACCGCCATCGCGTGCAGTGAACAAACCAGGCAGTTCTATGACGAGATCGCCGCTAACGGGGAACGTTTTGGATATCTGAGCCTGTTCTTCCTCGAATTCGACGGGCATCCGGTTGCCGGCCAGTTCGGCTTAGCTCACGCCGGACGTTATTTCATGCCCAAAATCGGCATTGATGAAAACTATTCCAAGTGCGGACCAGGACATCTGCTGATTCACGAGATCATGCGCAATTGCGCAGAAAACGGAATCCGTGAATATGACTTCACGGGCCCCTGGGCGGAGTACAAGGCGAAATGGACTTCCATCAATCGGTCGCACTTCACGGTGCGGATCTTTAATCGGAGCTTACGAGGAAGAGCATTGCATGTTCTGTTCAGGATGGAGTCGAACGCCAGGAAGCTGGCGCGGCGCTGGCTTCGTCCTGAGAATTCCTCTTGAGGTTCGAGTGGAGCGCGCGATCTTAAGGCGAGACGTCCTCCAGGAACCACTCGGTGGGAAGTTCCCGTCCGAGTCCCATTTCCCGCGCGCGTTTGAGGACCGCGGAACCCAGGGCAGCAAATTGCGTACCCGCGCCGGTGTTGTTGTTGAAGACGGTGATCTGGTCCGCGCTGGTTCGGCCGGAGACCTTTCCGGCGAGCAGATCCTGGATTTCGTGGATCGAGTCCCAGGACTTGATTCCCTTTTGCGCAACTTCCCAGATATCAGGAGACTGGTCGAGCCGGGCGACTTCCTTGGAATGGACGATATAGACATCCGAGCGGCGAATAGTCTCATCGTCGATCTCGCGACGCTTATTGCTGGCATCGGAGCCGCCGATCGACGCGACGTACATTCCCTTCTCGACCCACTGACCGTCGAACACGGCATCCCATGAAGCCGTCGCCGCCTGAATGAAATCGCTTCCTTCGACGGTCTCTCGTGCGGAGGCGGCAGCCACGACTTTCCGGCCCAGCTTCCGCGCCATGTCCGCAGCGAACTTCCGCCGGTGCTCCTCGTTCGGGCTGAACACCTTAATCGTCTCAAAATCAAAGAGGCTGCACAAATACTCGAGATGGGCTCCGGCCTGCCAGCCGCTGCCGAACAAGCCCAGTACTTTCGGCTTTGGCGGCGCCAGATACTTGGCACCGACGGCGCTGAGCGCGGCGACGCGCATCTTCTGGATCACGCCATCCGGCATAATGGCGATCGGCTCGATGCGCTCGATATCGAACAGGATGACGAGACCGCAATAGCGGTTGCCCGTCGCCACCGGCAGAATCCGGCGGCGTTTCACGCCTGCCGTAAAGGAATGACCGGCCATATCGGACGTGATCCGGAGCGCCCAGACACCGGTACCCGGACTGCCGCCCTCCTGCGATTTGAAACGATATTGAAATCCCGGATTCGCTTTCGACTGGACCGGCAAATACACCTGGCTGCGGGGCCGGTTGAACGCGGCGCCTTCGGCCAGCTCGCGATATACGTTCTCCGTCGCCGTGATCGTGCCGGCCGGAGTCAGCGCCTTCTCGACTTCTTCGTTATTGAGGAGCAGCGTCATCGATTCAGGAACTGTCCGGTCTTCAGAAATGGAATGAGACCGCCGGCCTGCAGCATCTGCAGCAGAAATTCCGGCGCGGGTGCGCCTTTGATGGATTTGCCGGTCGTCAGGTTCATCGCGATGCCGTTGGTAATATCGACGCGAATGCGGTCACCGTTGTTCATAAGGTCGTGAATACCGGCAACTTCAAGAATCGGAAGTCCCACCTCGTGGCCATTGCGATAAAACGTCCGTGAAAAACCCTCCGCAACCACCGCAGCCACGCCCGTCGCCTTAATGGCCTTCGGAGCGATCGCGCGGCCCGACGAGCAACCGAAGTTTCGCCCGGCGACGATGATGTCGCCCTTCTGAACCTTCAGAGGAAATTCCGGGTTGAGCGACTCCAGAACGTGCTTCGCCATCTCGGGAAAGCTTTTCCAGACGACGCTGGTGGGCGTGATTTCATCGGTCGGGATGTTGTGTCCGAACTTCCAGCAGATTCCTTCGAATACCACGGCGAGATTTTACATCACCTGTAAACTGTAGCGGGCATGAGACGGCTGA
>DASXLG010000126.1 GCA_036496425.1 Terriglobia bacterium
TTTCGCCGTGTCCTCAATCGCCGTGACCAAGTCCAAATAATCGGCAAGATACTCGACCGGCGGCATGAAAACGAACAGCTTTCCGTCGCGCGGTTCAATGCACAAAGCCGGCCGCGCCACCCAGGCTGCCGATTCCTCCTCTTCAGGCGGTTTTGCTTTGTCTTCCGGCGGCTCCGGGTTATCGATCGCAGGCGGCGCCGTGAAGAGATCGGGCCGGTGTTCCGGCTTGGTCGCGAGTTCCTCGCGCTTCGCGAACGGATCCGGATCGTACGTGTAATGCACGTCTTCAGGCTTGGTCCATGGCAGGGATTCGAGCGGCAGCCTGTATCCGAGCGCGGAATCTCCGGCAATGGCAAACATCCGTTCCGATACCAGAAACCAGGGCTGGCTGGTCCAGCGCGGAACCCCTGCCCTTGTCGGGATGCGGCGCAAGGGAAGTACGCAGCCTACCTGCTTTCCTAATCCTTGCTCGAATACGCGGGCCAGGCGCCTTCGTTCGCCTGCGTCTTCCAATTTCGAATTGAGCGCGCTGACATTGACCGGAAGCCGCTGCTCCTTCCAAAGAAAATAGAGGACATCTTCATAGACATCGATGATGAACGATGCGCTCACCTGCAGGCGCCGCGTGAGAACGTCGAGAAACTTGCGTGCGTGTTCGACGGTATATCCATAGTCCTGATTGGCGTCGGCCAACAGACTTGCGTCTTCCCAGACGGGGACGCCATCTTTTCGCCAATAGCAGCCGAATGCCCAGCGGGGAAGGGGCTCGCCCGGATACCATTTGCCTTGTCCGAAGTGCAGTAGGCTATGGGGCGCGAACCGGTCCCTCAGCTTGCTTAACAACTGTGTGGCGCGTCGTCGTTTGAGCGGCCCTGCGACCTCGGTTTTCCATTCTGTTGCTTCGGCTTCATCGGTCGCGACGAATGTCGGTTCCCCGCCCATAGTGAGGCGCACATCTTTGCTATTCAGATCGGCGTCCACCAGATCGCCCAGCGCATCGATCTCTCGCCATTGTGAATCCGAGTAGGGTTTGGTGACACGCGGCGATTCGAAAATCCGCCGCACCGACATTTCATGATGAAATTCCGTCTTGCAGGGCTCGATCATCCCGGAGATGGGAGCGGCGCTGGTCGGATCAGGCGTGCAAGCAAGCGGAATATGGCCCTCGCCCGCAAATAACCCGGACGTCGGATCGAGTCCGATCCAGCCGGCTCCGGGCAAATATGCTTCGGCCCAGGCGTGCAGATCCGTAAAATCGGCGCTTGCGCCCCCAGCGGCAGTATTGTCTGCCTTGAGCTGAATCAAATATCCCGATACGAAGCGCGCTGCAATTCCCGAATGGCGAAGAACCTGCGCCAGCAGCCAGGCCGAATCGCGGCACGATCCGGTTCCGAGCTTCAGGGTTTGTTCGCAACTCTGGATGCCGGGCTCCATGCGAATCACATAACCGATCGCATCGTGTAAGCGTTGGTTGAGCGCGACCAGGAAATTGATTGTGGATGTCTGGCTTCGCGGTACGTTGGCCAAAAAAGTGGAAAGACCGCGTCCGGCCGGCTCCGTCTCGAGAAAGGGACGGAGCTCGCGAGCGAGCGCGGCCTCGTACAGGAACGGCGAGTTTTCCGCGGAGGGCTCGAGGAAAAAGTCGAACGGGTTGTAGATCGCCATCTCCGCGACCAAATCCACTTCTACGGAAAACTCCTTCGTCGGCTCTGGGAAGACCAGGCGTGCCAGGTAATTGCCCTGGGGATCTTGCTGCCAATTGATGAAGTG
>DASXLG010000127.1 GCA_036496425.1 Terriglobia bacterium
GAAACGAGGGAAGCTCAGCGCGTCTTCTGTACATCGAGCGCGGTTGATCGCCGGATACCTTTACAAAGTCAGCTTTCCAGCAATCTGTTAAGTGCTTTATTGAGGGTGTCAAAACTTTGGAACCTGGACTGCAGGGTTCAGGTCGGCTAGAAAGATTGGCTGGATCAAACAACGATTGATCGTTGGCAGTTTCAGATCCGTTACCAAGCAAGGAAGCGACAAGTGAAACTCAATACTCCGAGAAGTCCCCACGTCCTCCGCTGTGCGATTGCAGTTCTCGCTGTCATCATCGCGGCCGCAGGTTCCGCATCCGCCGATTCCATTGATATTGATCTCTTTGGGTTCGGTCCTGGAAACACCTTGGCGGTCACCGACTGGAGCACGTCATTCGATATTCCCCAGTTCGATCCCGCGCTTGGAACGCTGCAGGAAGTCGACATCTCGTTCAGCAATACGATGAACACCAGCGGCACAGTGAAGAACACTGCGGCGATAATGGAAATGTTCAAGGTCACGATGGACCTCGAAACCGATTTAACTCTGATCAACGGGGACATCCTCAGTACAGATATCAGCAAGCAGCAGAGCTATAAACTGACATCTGGTCAATACGCGTCCTACGGAGCGTTTACGGATTCCGCGTCAACGACACTGGCTTATACCGTGGCCGACGGGGCGGCCTTTACGTCTTATGTCGGCACGGGCAACTTTACACTTTTCGCGCAGACCATGACGGGTGAGACCATTACCGGAGGTGGAGGTAATATCCTGACGAATACCTCGACGCTATCGAACATTTCGGGTGAAGTCGATTACGTCTACATCGTCCCGACCCCGGAACCCCCTGTATGGCTTCTCTTGCTGCCTGGTTTATTGGGCCTTGCGGGTTGGATGAGAATGAACGGTATTGCGGCTTACCCCCGCTGACGGACCTTCAGCGCGTAGCTGTTATCGTAGGTTTCCTGAAGATAAGTCTCGGCAGCGCGTTATTTCAAACGAGACACCGTCAAGAGCAACGTGCTCTTCGAAAGAGAAATTTCAACCACAGATTGAATGACTTACAACGGCATTAGAACTGGTTTCAAATTAACCGTTTTTTTCGTTTTGTTAATCGAGGCATAACACTTATAGTCTCGCATCCGAGTTTTTCAGGGTCGGCGAAGACAGAATGGCGCACACCATCTTCATTTTGGGGACGGATCCCCAGCAATGCAAGGAACTCAGGGAAATCCTTCAGGAACGGATAGCCGAAAATATCGTTACGCACAGTGGCGACGAGCTTCCCGCCGTTAAGGAATCCGACACCGTCATCATCACTTCCGAGGAAAAGAACACTGGGGTTCTCTACCGGCGTCTTTTGAACAAGCTCGAAGAACAGGTTCACCGGGCGGAGCTCCTGAGCCAGCTCATCCGGCTGTTTTCTTCCTCGCTTCAGATCGATGAGCTGCTCGAACGCGTTGTAACGAAATCAACCGAAGTCCTCGGAGACACCTCCTTTGTACTTCTTTCCAGTGAAACAGGATTGATGAAGCTTGAAGCGGCATTCTCCCGGAATCAGGACCGCTTGGTCAAAATGTTGATCGCGACTGCAAACCTGGGCACTCAAACATTGAAGAGCGATGCGTTATCGGAGGTCCTGGTGGATCGGCAGCCTGTTGTCATCGCCAACCTGCAACAGGCCCACCTTGCGCCGGAAATGCGCACTTTCGTCGAAAAGTATGGGCTGGTGTCGCTGCTTGCCGTTCCTATCCAGACGAAAGAAGTGGTCCTCGGCGCATTCGTGTCGGTCTCCGCGGAGCCGAAGAGTTTTACAAGCGACGATGTCGGCACCGCAGCGGCCCTCGCGGACTTCACCGCAATCGCTCTCGAAAACGCGGGCCTCTTTGCCGAACTCCAGCGCTCTGCAATCACGGATTCCCTGACAGGGGTATACAACACACGTTTCTTCCACGAGGCTCTCGGCCGCGAAACGGCGCGCGCGGACAGATACACAACGCCTCTTTCGCTGCTCATGATCGATATCGATTCCTTCAAACTCGTGAATGATACCTTCGGCCATGTGGTCGGCAATAAGGTTCTGACGCGGATCGCGGAAAGCCTGGACACCACCGTTCGAAACACGGATTTTGTTTTCCGCTGCGGCGGCGATGAGTTTGGAATCGTGCTGCCGGGCACCAATCTTGAAGGCGCGCTGCACGTGGCCGAAAAGATTTTGCAGCGCGTCGAAAGCGCGAACATTCTCCCTTCACTCGGGTACTCGGGCCATGTGACCGTCAGCATTGGTGTTTCGGAATATCATCGAGGAAGCCATTTTGAAACTCTCGTGGCCGAAGCCGACCAAGCCTTGTATTCTTCAAAACGATCCTCTAAAAACTGTGCCATAGCCTTCAAGGCAGCGGAAAGGTAGCCCTCGCTACACGCCGAAATTCACCCCCTCGAAAGCGCCGAAACTCCTTGAAAGCCTTGGGTTTGTAAATCTATATTAGCTCAGCATTTTAAGTTTCGGCCCACCCGTCACAGGCCTCTTAGTATCGGTGTCCCCACTCAATAAAGGTTGAACGGATCGGAGATCTTCTTGTCAGTGCCGGTTTGATCTCTCCAGACCAGTTGGAGTTTGCGCTCAAGGAACAGAAACGCACAGGCGAACGCCTGGGCGCACTCCTGCGCCAGTTGAACCTCGTCACGGAAGGCGATCTGGCGAAGGTGCTTGCGGAATCGGCCGGTATTGAGCACATCAACGTTCGCGCGGTGTCGATCGATCCAATTTACCGCGGCTGCTGGACATGGGTGTTGAGCCGTTCTTGGTCGCCTGGGCAGCGATGCAACGTACGGTCCCGCCCACCCTCTTTCAGGAGCGCCCACGTAGGAGCCACGCACCGGATACGATGCTTTGGTTCCGGGAGCGGACGGATCGCCAAGAATGTTTTCGATCAAATGACCTTCGATGGTGGTATGGCCTGTTTGTCCGGTCGCGTAGTCGGCGCTTGTGCCCGAAGTTGCCGAGGGCCGACCATGTTGTGGATGCGCTGGGAACCTGCCAGGTATATCCCGAGCCATTGGTGCCGGTGGTCGAACTACAACAATTGGTGAGGATCTCTACTTCGGCCGATGGCCGTATGGATGGCCGACCAGATCGTCCATCCTCCCCAGAGAATCGCTGAAACCAGACCAACCGTCACCACGAAAATGAAATAAACCCTGTCTTTCTCTGGGATTATGGGCAGTGTATGATTTGGGGGCTGCGAAGCCGCAGTTTCCGCATCCGTAGTCAGGGCCGCATCCGCCCGACGGACGGTTGCCTCGTCGCCTGCGCGTTGGGCTGCGGCTTCCAAGGCTTGCCAGGAGCCGGAGTCGGGTAGAAGGTCCACCGCTTTCTGAAAGGCGCGTTCCGCCGCAGCCGCATCTCCGAGCTGCGTTTCCGTCTGGCCTAAACTGTTCCAACCATTTGGATCCTCAGGTTTTGCGGCGATCGCCCGAAGGCTTTCGGTCTTCGCAGCGGAAAAATCGTGCTTCGCCAGATATATATAGGATAGGTTCACCGCTGTGAGCAGTTCCCCCTGCTGCCGGTAATAAGGATTCAGCCGGTATTCATACCGCCGCGATTCCAGGTTCAGCTCGAGGGCTTTGTTCACCTCTCCGTTCAAATAATAGTAGGCAGCCAATCGCGCCAGGATTTGCGGATCATGGGGAAACGCCTCCCGGTGCAGCTCCATGAAGTGGACCTGATCGTTCCAGTCGGCATTGCGCCGCTCGGTCTTCACTCCATACAGGACGAGCAGGATTCCGAACAGGGTCAGCGCCACCTTCCGGTTCATCCGTTGAAAGACCCCGGCTCCCGCAATCGCCACTCCTGCAAAGGCGGGGTACAGCCGATGCTCCATAATAAGGTCGGGCAGCGGCAGGACGATCATCGGGATCAACAATACCAAAAAGGTGATGATCCCAAACCCGATCGTCCGGTCGTGCTTCAGTAGATAGAATCCAGCTCCGAGAACGGCCAGAACCAGCAACCATTCCAGCACGACCGGCCCGCTCCATCCTGCAACGGGCTGAAAATCGTAGAACAGGAACTGCCGCTGCGGCCAGATGGCCAGTCCGAAGTACTTTGTGAGGATCGGTCCCTGCGTCAGGAAGTATTGATGCCACGGTATCCAGCCGAATGTTTTGACGCCGGCGCCGCCTTCGAAGGCTTTCCAGGCCGGATAAACCAGAACCAATCCGACCAATAGAATATAGGCTGCTGCGCGGCGGAACTTCGTCCGATCGAAGAACACAAACTCGATGAAGAGCAGCCATAGGGGCAGGATTACCGCCGTTTCTTTTGTTGTTGCCGCCGCGACGGCAAAGAGTCCCGTGGCGGCAAGCCACGCGTAACGCGGACCGGTCGCACCCTCGTAAGCAATCCGGCGGAATTTCACGTACGAGGCGGCGGCGAGAAACATGAAAAGTGCCGACATCGATTCAAACCGCTGGCTGACGTAAGTGACCGCCTGCGTCTGGATCGGATGGACCAGGAACAGCGCGCCGGCAACCGATGCGGGCAGCCACCGGCCGATCAATTCCCATGCCAGCCAGAACAACGCCGTCGCTGCGCAGGCATGGATAAAAACGTTCACGATCCGGAAGTAGAAGGGTTCACGCCACGGGAACAGTGGACCGATAACCGGCAGGATCTGCAGGTTCAACCAGAAGGAAAAGTAGCCGAGCGGACGCGAGTACCAACCGAAGTGTTGCCCGACCTGAACAACGTTCGGATCGTCAAGCATGAACGGCGCGAAAAAACCGGTGCTGTACAAGAGCAGCGCGCACGCAAACGCGCAGACGAAGAAAACCCGCATCTACGGCTCATCCCCTTCAACGCGGATCAGAGCCGGCTCTTCGGTCACACATGAAAGCGCTTTGATTTCGACCAGGGCTTGCTGAATGTCGCTTTCGATGGCGGTATGCGTCATGATCACGAGAGGCACCGAGCCTCCCTCCTTCCGGCCGCGCTGGATCATCTGGGCAATGCTGATTCGATGCTGGCCGAGAATTCCCGAAATCTGCGACAACACGCCGGGTTGATCGAGCGCCATCAATCTCAGATAGTAGAGACTCGTGACGGAATGCATCGGCTGCAGGGGCGGTCGGCGGAGCGCAAGCGCGGCAGCGCGCGGCCTTGATGAAATGGCCGCCCCTCCTTCCAGTATTTGCTTCGCGATATCCATGATATCCGCAACAACGGCGCTTCCGGTCGGCAGCGCGCCGGCGCCCCGCCCGTAGAGCATGATGTCCTGACACGCGTCACCCACGATCTGAATGGCATTGTAGACACCGCCGACCTTCGCAATGGGATATGTATCCGGAACCATAGTCGGGTGGACGCGCGCCTCGACTTTTCCGTCGTGCATTTTGGCGATCGCGAGCAGCTTGACCTTATATCCGAGCGTTCTTCCGAAATCGATATCGAGCGGAGTGATCGCCGTAATTCCTTCTGTGAAAATATCCTTGAGCGGAGCCTCGGCATCGAATGCCAGGTTCACCAGAATGGCGAGTTTATGGGCTGTATCGATGCCGCCCACATCAAACGCCGGATCGGCTTCGGCATATCCGGCGCGCTGCGCTTCGGCGAGCACGTCGGAGAACGAACGCCCCTCGTCGGTCATCTTGGTGAGAATGTAATTCGAAGTTCCGTTGATAATTCCGTAAATCGACAGAATCCGGTTGGCGGCGAGAGCTTCTTTCAGCGTTTTGATGACGGGAATTCCGCCGGCCACGCTCGCTTCGAATCCGACGCTCACCCCGGCAGTGCGGGCAGCCATATGGATCGCTGGTCCGTGGGTGGCAAGGAGCGCCTTGTTCGCCGTGACCACATGTTTGCCGCGGGCGATGGCCGCAAGGATCAGGGTTTTGGCGGGCTCTTCGCCACCGATCAGCTCCACAACGACGTCGATATCGGGATTCTCGACCACGGCTGAGGCGTTCGTGGTCAGTAACGCCGGATCGACCGTGATGCCGCGATCGGCATGGATGTTCCGCACCGCGATTTTCGTGACTTCGATGGGCGCGCCCACACGCCTCCGGATCAATTCCGCGTTATCGCGCAGGATGCGCAGAGTACCCGTCCCGACGGTGCCGAGACCGATGATCCCGATATTAATGTGGTCCTTCAACGGAATTAACCCCGAAAAAGGCGTTTCCGCCAGGACTGTTTTTGATATTCAAGCCGTTTGGGACGGATGGGATCAACCCCAACCACAATAAGGATAGTGGCCTTCTTAGCCATAGGTTAGAGGCAGTATAGCGTCAGTTCCAGCTGCGCGCTATCGCGCTTGCGCTTCGCGACAAAACCTGAAAAGAAGGTAAAGAATTAGCGCAATTCGTCGATGAGTTCTCCATGAGCCGCCCGATTCAGGCAGATCAACAAGACGAATTCGCCAGGAACCGATCCGCTTTCCGTTTATCGATGATCGCCGGCGAGCCTGTCTACCTTCTATTGAGCATGGATGGCGTTAACATTGACCCCGTCGTCGACGAACTCGGCGGAGGTGGAGCGCGGTTGGTCGCCGCGAAACACTTCGATGTGTTCGAGGAAGGGCAAATGATCGGACCGGCGGTCCTGGTTCTTCCCGACGAAGGAATGCCTGTCGTTTACCCGGTGGTGAAGTGGAAGAGCTTTCCGGTGATTGGGGTTGAGTTCATGCAGATCGACGAAAAAGACAAAGAGATGATTCTGCGCTTTCTCTTTAAGGTCGAGCGGCGCATCGTGCATGCAAAACCGAAAACGTCTCGTAAACACTCGAAATGACCTTCGTGTCAGTCTTTTAACCGGCGGCTGGCCCATTCCGCATGGGACCGCACCTGCTCGTCTTCGTGCGTGACGAATTTCCGAAGCTTGGGCAGGAATTCCTTGACCCCCGAGTTTCCCGCGACAACCATCAAGTTACGAAGCAGCCCCTTGATCTTCGCGCGCTTCATCGAAGTGCCGCGAATCATCAGCCGCCATTCATCCTCACTCAAGTCGAGAAGCCGGTCGATCTCGGGCCAGAACAAACCCGGCTTCGGCTGAAAATCCGGATTCGCGGAGAGTGGTGATTTGCGATTCCACGGACACACATCCTGGCAGATATCGCATCCGAAAAGATGATGGCCAATGCCTTCGCGCTCGGCTTCCGGAATTTCTCCGCGCAATTCGATTGTCGTGTAGGCGATGCACTTCCGGCTGTCCAGAACGTAAGGTTCGACGATGGCCTGCGTCGGACACGCGTCGATGCACCGCGTGCAGGTTCCGCATCGATCCGGAGCGGGCGTGTCCGTCGCAAGCTCGAGATCCGTGAGGATGCAGCCGAGAAACAGCCACGATCCCGCCTTGGGATGGATGATGCAGGTATTCTTGCCGAACCAGCCGATGCCGGCATACTTCGCGTAGACACGCTCCAGCAGAGGACCGGTGTCGATGTAAGCCTTCGTCTTTCGTGGAGAGTTCTCTTCGATCCAGGCCGCGATCCCGCGGACTTTTGCCTTCATCGCTTCGTGATAGTCCTCGCCCCAGGCATAGCGTGAGACCCAGGCACGCATGCGGTCGAACGCGGTTCGAGGCTGCGCGGCGTTGTAGTTCATCGCACAGACGATCACGGAACGGGCGCCGGACAGGACCGAGCCGGGCGTCATCTTGGCGGCTTCCTGGCGTTCGAGATAATGCATCTCGCCGCCGTATCCCTTCTCCAGCCATGTGGAATAGAAGACAGATTCGGGGAACGGCCCGATACCCGACACGCCCACCACATCAAAACCGAGCGATCTGGCCTTCTCTTTGATATCTTCGGCAGTCAACATGGCTCGATTTTCCGGCGCATTCAACCGCGCTTGAATGCCAGCATCTCCTCGACCGGCTTCGCATTCAAAACGCGATCCTTTTCAGTCCAACCGCGCTGCGCCGTCGCGACGCCGTACGGCAGATTCAGGAGGTCGTCGTAATTGTGCGAGTCGGTGCTGATGATCACGTGAACGCCCATCTCGCGCGCCTTCCGGCAATGCAGGTCGTTCAGGTCGAGGCGATGAAAATTGGAATTCACTTCAAGGCAGGTTCGGGTTCGCGCCGCTTCCTTCATGATCTCGTCGAAATCGAGATCGTACGGGTCGCGATCCCCCAGCAGCCGGCCCGTGGGATGACCGATGACGCGAACGTACGGGTTCTGCATCGCGCGGACAACGCGGTTGGTCAGCGACGCTTTGTCCTGTTTGAACCCGGAGTGGACCGAAGCTACGACGAAATCGAGCGTTGCGAGCAGTTCGTCCGAATAGTCCAGCGTTCCATCCTGGCGGATGTCGACCTCGGTTCCGGCCAGCACTCGAATATCGGGATACCTGGCATCGAGCGCGCGGCACTCCTCCGTGTGCTTCAACAGATCCTGATCGGAAAGCCCGCCGGCCACGCCAAGCGATTTCGAATGATCCGTGATGGCAATGTATTTATAACCACGCTTACGCGCGGCTTCGATCATTTCTTCGGAGGTATATTTTCCGTCGCTCCACGACGTGTGCATGTGCAGATCGCCGCGGATATCTTCCAGTTCGACAATCTGCGGCAGTCGTCCCTGCGCGGCTGCTTCGATCTCACCCCAGTCTTCGCGCAGGACCGGCGGGATATACGGCAATCCGAGCGTCTCGAAAATATCCTTCTCTTCGGCGCCCGCGACACATTTATCGTTGGCATCGAAGAGGCCATATTCGTTCAGCTTCAACCCGTGCTTGATGGCGCGCTCACGCATGCGGATGTTGTGCGCCTTCGATCCCGTGAAGTAATGCATGGCCGCGCCCCAGGACTTCGGATCCACGACTCGCAGATCGACCTGCAGATCGTCCTGAACGCGAACGGATGCTTTCGTTCCGCCCTGCGCCAGCACCGACTCGATGAAAGGCATCGAAAGAAACGCTTTCATCGTTTTGTCGAGATCGGTCGAGGCCGCAAGGATATCGACATCATGAACGATCTCCTTCATCCGTCGCAGGCTGCCGGCATAGGCCACACGCTCGGCGTGACCTTCAAGGTATTTGCAGAACTGAACCGCGATGGGAACCGTCCGGCCGAGCAGATAATTTCCGCGCCGGCGGCGGAAGACATCGATGCCTTTCAGGATGTTGTCGATCGTCTTCTGCTTGAATCCCGGAACACAAAGCAGTTGATCCGTCCTGCACAGTGCTTCGAGCTCTTCGACGGTCTGGATGCGGAACTTATCGTAGATTTCCTTGGCGGTCTTCGGCCCGACGCTGGGGATCTCGACTATCCTGACGAGGCCCGGGGGAACCTCCTCCTTCAGCTTTTCGAGGAAATCGATTTTGCCGGAGCGGATATATTCGTCGATTTTGCCGGCGAGGTCTTCCCCGATGCCCGGAACATTTCGCAGCGTGCCGTTCAGCGCAAGGGTTTCGATGTTGTCGGCCAGACCTTCAATGTTAGTCGCAGCCCGGCGGTAAGCGCGCACACGAAACGGATTCGCACCCTGAATTTCGAGGAGGTCGGCTATCTGATGGAATTGGAACGAGACCTCGAGATTGCGCATGAAGTGATCATAGCAATCTTTGGATCTCCCGGGAGGCGGATGTCACTTGCATTCCATCGCACGCATCCATGCGGCAGGCCAGCGCTTTCGACTCGCAAGCGCCGCTGCGAACCGTGACGGTGCAGTTGTTGCAGGTGCCGTTCCAGCAGAAGCGGCCGTACGGAATCGTTTGCGGAGCCGCAAATTGAAGACCGCGAAGCAGCGTGTTGTTCTCGGGCATCTCCATGTCCCGGCCCAAGACGCTCACCCGCAGAAGTTTCTCATAGTCACCGTAAAGTTCGGCGTCCACGACCTTCTTATCGGCGGGAAAGCGGCAAACTTTAGCCCGAATAATCCCAGACCTCCGACATCTGTTTGAGGGGAGCGTCTAAACCTTCAGGGATTCGTTTGTAATAAAACGGGGGAATTATGGAAACACTTCTTGTCGTCGCGATTGTTTTGACGGCGCTCGCCATCATCGTTCAGGCCGGCGTGCTCCTCAGCATGTACCTTTTATCGCGGCGGCTTACAAGCAAAGCCGAACTGCTGATGACTGAAAGCCAGCGGCTGATCGCACCATTGGAGTCGATAACAAGCAACCTGAAGTCCGTCGCGAACGACATGGCGGAAACCGGCAAGGTTGCGCATTCTCAGGTTCTGCAGATCCAGCGAATGCTGAATGAGACCCAGGCAAATATCCGTGTCCACATTGCAGAGGTCCGGGAAATGGTCCTCGATACGGTCGATGAAGCGCGAACCGTCGTCATGCGGCCGGTCCGTGAATACTCCGCAATCGCAATGGGCATCGCTGAAGGCATCCGCACGTTGTTTAAGGGCCGGCGAAAAGAATCCGCCGAAACCGGCGTCATTATTGAAGAGATCGTGATTGAACAGAAGCGCCCCGCGGCGTAAAGGGAAGGAACCACAAGAAGCACAAAAGGCACAGGAGCGTTCCGTCTCCTGTGCCTTTTGTGCTTCTTGTGGTTCCTTCCCCTCCTTCCTGCATGTTATTATTTCGGTTTCTTGTCTATCGCGGGCCGTTAGCTCAACTGGCAGAGCAACTGACTCTTAATCAGTAGGTTTCAGGTTCGATTCCTGAACGGCTCATTTTTAGAATCAATTAATTACGGCCGCCGTTCGGCGGCCGTTTTTCTTGGGGCATCGCTGTGGCACCCGACGCAATCAAACGAGTGTTTGGTCCGTCCCAAACCTTGGGCAGACGGCGCATGTTTTGACCTTGGCCGCCCACTCGTTTGGCACCAAAAACCCGTCGAGGCCGGTAAATGCCGCTTCTAATGCGTTGATCGTGCCGTGGTCGACATCGGCTTACCTTCGCGCTGCCTGACACGACAGCTCTCGACAACCTGACCAACGTCTCCGCACGCCTTCGGGTGCAGACTCAGTCCGCATAGGATATTCAGATAGCTGCCGGAGTCTGGAGCATCAGTGCGGCGCCGACGAAACTCTGGCGGGCATGATCCTGGAATTCCACGACATACGATTCAATGACCTTGCCGGCTTCCCATTCGACAAGGTCCACGGCGACAATTTCACCGGCTTGGCCTTTATAAGTTTCTTTTACCGGGGAGCTGACTATAACGCGGTCGCCGAGCTTGAATCGTGTCATGCGGCAAAAACTGTACGATGCAATTGAAAGAGATTCAAGCGGGGTTGCGCCGACAGCACACCCCGCGTTTTTCTCGTGCCGGGTTATTCCGTCTTTGAATCCGGATCAGGAAACTCGAAGGCGATCTGATGGCCGGGATAACGAAAACTGCGCATTATCGCGGCGCTGCCTTCGGGCGTCTCCCGGAAGGTAAACTCCGGTTGATCGGAAGGTTTGTCGACAAAATCGGGCACCGTCAGAACGGTTGCGTAAACCGTGGTTTCGGATTCGTTCAGAATCTGAAGCACCGGATTTATGGCGCTAATTCGTTTGATGACATAGGTTCCGGCCGGCAATATCACGTGACCGGGAATCGTTACCGGCTGATTGATCGTGAAAACCGTCTTCTGATCCCAGTCATCCGCCTTGAGTGTGGATAAAGAACCCATTACGAGAAACAAAATGAAAAGGACGAGCGGTGTTGAAAGTTTTCGAAGCATTTCAGCGAGACCTCCTGAATCGATCTACCTGAAATAGACTCATCCGAAAGTCGATAGGTTTTGCCGGTTAACATCATTTAACCGTTAAAGCGGCCGGCCTCGAATAATCCTTCGGAACAGCGCCGGCGCAAACCGGTGGACTTCCAGCGCCAGGCGTTCCTTTATTCGAACGGGATGGATTTCCTGTTTGCCGGACGCGGCGGCCGCAACGATTCGATCGGCGCATTCTTCCGGCGTCATGCCGCGGGCGGTTCGAGG
>DASXLG010000128.1 GCA_036496425.1 Terriglobia bacterium
GTCATCCGCGTCATCTGCGGCTAAAAACTCTGCCAAAAAAACTAAAACTACCGACCTTGTTACACAAAAAGCACAAAAGGGACCTTCTTTGTGCCTTTTGTGGCTGATTCTATTTTCAGTGAAGACGAAGACCCAATACGCGTGCCAGCAGTGCGGTCATGCATCGCCGAAATGGATCGGGCGGTGCCCCACTTGCCAGGAGTGGAATACGTTCGTCGAGGAGAAGGTCACTCCGGTTGCGCCTGGCGCGCCGCTGTCGTGGGACTCTTCGCCGATTCCATTCACCGAAATCACCGGCGTTGAAACTCCGCGTGTTTCAACCGGCGTTGCGGAATTCGACCGCGTGCTGGGCGGTGGCGTGGTGGCGGGCGCTCTGATTCTGCTGGGCGGGGATCCGGGTGTTGGAAAATCAACGCTGATGCTGGACGTCGCGTCGCGTCTGGCGCGTTCCGCGGTCGTCCTTTATGCATCGGGGGAGGAGTCGGCCCAGCAGATAAAAATGCGCGGCGAGCGGCTCGATGTCCGTACGCGCGATCTGCATATTTATCCGGAAATGTCGGTCGAGAAGATTCTAGCGGCCGCGGAGCAGCTTGCGGCGACGGCTTTGGTGATCGACTCCATCCAGACCACCTTCAGCGAAAAGCTGGAAATGGCGCCCGGCAGCATCGGCCAGGTGCGGGAAGTCGCATCGCAGTTGCTGTTCTGGACGAAAAAGCGGCATGTCCCGGTCTTCCTGATAGGGCACATTACGAAGGATGGAGCCATCGCCGGGCCCAAAGCTCTGGAGCATATCGTGGACACGGTGCTGTATTTCGAGGGACCGCGTCAACATCCGCACCGGATCGTGCGGACGATCAAAAACCGGTTTGGTCCGGCGAATGAACTGGGGATTTTCGAGATGATGGGGTCCGGTCTGAAGCCCGTCGATAAGCCCTCGGCGCTTTTTCTGTCCCATTCACAATCCATGAGCGCCGGTTCGGCCGTCTTGTGTTGTATGGAAGGTTCGCGGCCATTGCTGGTCGAAATTCAGGCTTTGGTTTCGCGCACGCACTTCGGCACGCCGCGGCGTCTGGCGACCGGCGTCGATCCGCAGCGGCTGGCGCTGGTTTCTGCGGTTCTGGAGAAGCGCCTGGGGGTGAACCTCTGGGATCAGGACATTTACCTCAATGTTATCGGCGGGTTGCAGGTCGAGGAGCCTGCGGCGGATCTGGCCATTGTGAGCGCGATTCTCTCCAGTCTGTTCAATAAACCGATTGCCCCCTCGACGGTCATATTCGGAGAAGTGGGGTTGGGCGGAGAAGTTCGCCCGGCAATGTTTCCGGAGATCCGGTTAAAGGAAGCTGCGGTTCTCGGTTTCAAGCGAGGCATTATTCCGGCCCAGCCGGTTGCCGCCGAACTGAATTCGTCCGTCGAGACGTTGCGGGTTCGCGACCTCCGGGAAACTCAGGACCGGCTCTTCGATTAGCCCACATTTCTGTATCTTTCTATTTCTTCAATGATTTAATTTATAATGCGCCCGGGGAGTGGTCCATGAGAGGAAAAGACAGTAAGGCCCCACCGCCTCCCGCCAAAGTCTCGGCGGCGGATCTGCAGGGCAAAGAAGAAAATTATCTGCTCGACATTGTGGTGGTGCGCCTGATCTTTGCCATCACATTGACCGTGGTCGCCTACCGGACTCAACCGTTCGGGATTGGAGGGCTTTACGCGATTGGCGTCGGCCTGATGGGCGCTCTCGGCATCATTTACTTTGAGTACCGATTAAGAGGCGCCTCGCTGAAGCGGCTCATCGGTGCGGCGATCGGCTCTATTCTGGGCATCGTTGGCGCAGTGCTCATCAGCCACATGCTCACCGACACGATTTTCGACCAGAACTCGTTATCATTCATCAAACTCTTCATCCTGCTGTTAATGACATACGTCGGTCTCGTGGTCGGCGCGAACAAGGGCGATATGCTGAACCTGTCCGCGATGGGCGGCATTTTCGGCGGCGAGCGGGCGGCCAAGAAATCGTACAAGATCCTCGATACCAGCGTCGTGATCGACGGCCGCATCGCGGACATATGCGAAACCGGCTTTCTGGATGGAACGCTGGTGATACCGCACTTTGTTCTGCGGGAACTGCAGCAGGTGGCGGACTCCGCCGATACACTCAAACGCAATCGCGGGCGGCGAGGGCTGGATATTCTTCAGCGTATCCAGAAGATGAACGGTATCAATGTTCAATTGGTCGAAAACGACTACCCGCAAATTCGTGAGGTCGACATGAAGTTGATCGAGCTCGCCAAAGAACTCGACGGCGCCAAGATCGTCACGAATGATTTCAACTTGAACAAGGTTGCGCAGTTGCGCGGCGTTGAGGTCCTGAACATCAATGAACTTGCGAATGCGTTGAAGCCGGTTTACCTGCCGGGTGAAACGATGAAAGTTTTTATCCTGAAAGAAGGCAAGGAGTTCAATCAGGGAATCGCATACCTCGATGACGGCACGATGGTGGTTGTCGACAACGCCAGGAAGATGATCGGAAAGACCGTCGAGTCGTCCGTGACCAGCGTGCTCCAGACCACAGCCGGAAAGATGATCTTCGGCCGGTACGAGGAAAAGCGCGGAGAGTTGCCCCATCACCAGCCTCAGCGCGAGGAACGGCCGGAGCGGCCCGGTCCTGCTGAGCCACGGCCCGAGCGGCAGGCACAGACAGAAGTGTCGCATTAGGACGTAGTGCCCCAGATGAAGGTTGGCGCAATTATCGCCGCTGCCGGTTCGGGCAGGCGGATGAAGACCGATCGTCCCAAGCAGCTTCTAGCCTTGAACGGGACGGCGATCATCGTCCATACCATCCGGAAGTTCGATGCGTGCCCGTTGATCGACCACGTCATCGTGACGGCGCCGCGCGAATCCCTCGAAGAAGTTTCGGCTCTGGTGAAGTCCGCCGGTTTCAACAAATCGGTCACGGTCGTTGAAGGCGGAGAGCGCCGCCAGGATTCCGTATCCATGGGCCTCAAGCACCTTCAACCGGGCACCGATATCGTTGCGGTGCATGACGGTGTCCGGCCGTTTGTGCCCGTCGAAGACATCGAAAACGTTGTGATTCAAGCGGGGCGCTCCGGCGCAGCCATTCTGGCCGTTCCGATCGTCGATACAGTGAAGCAGGCGGAGAAGGACATCGTTCAGTCGACGCTGACCCGTGAGCATCTTGTGCTGGCGCAGACGCCGCAGGCCTTTCGCACCGAGCTTTTGAAGGAAGCGTTTGCCCGCGCCGCAAAAGATGAATACTACGGGACCGATGAGTCCAGTCTTGTCGAAAGACTGGGACATCCGATCTCGATTGTCCGGGGCTCCGAACGCAACATCAAGATTACGCGTCCCGGTGATCTCACGCTGGCCCGCGCGTTCCTCGAAGAAGAGGCGGCGAAGTGAAGTTCCGTATCGGAATCGGTTATGACCTGCACCGTCTGGGGCCGTCAACCGCGCTTATTCTCGGCGGGATCGAGATTCCTCATGAGAAAGGCCTGATTGGACACTCCGATGGAGACGTTTTGAGCCATGCCATCACGGATGCGCTCCTTGGTGCCTGCGGCCTTGGGAATATCGGAGAAATGTTCCCGGACACCGACGATCGTTATAAAGGTGTTTCCAGCCTGAAGTTTCTCCGTAAAACGGCGGACTTCATCCGCAAAAAAGGCTACGAGATCGGCAACATCGATTCGAACATCCTCGCGCAGCGCCCGAAACTCCTGCCTTACTTTCCTGAAATGCAGGCGAAGGTCGCTGAAGTCCTTGGCATTCCGTCCAACAATGTCCACGTCAAAGCCAAAACCATGGAACATCTCGGCATCGTCGGAACCGAGGAAGCCATCGCCGCCGAAGCGGTCGCGCTGGTGTTCCTCGAATAGCCGGTCCGAAAGGCGGAAGGAACCCCCAAGAGGCACAAGAGGCACAAAACCCCATGTACCGGCTCCTGGTTACTCTGCTGCTTCTGATTCCTCAGGACACTCTCCAGGTCAAGGTTTCCCTGGTCAGTGTCGGAGTCCGCGTGACCGATTCGCGGGGGCGCAGCATCACTGGATTGAAGGCACAGGATTTCACGGTTTTTGACGACGGTTCCCCTCAGAAGATCGAGTTCTTTTCCGGTGAAGACCAGCCGGTCACGATGGGGATACTCCTCGATCACAGTTTCAGCATGAGTTACAACGCCAAGCTCGATCGCGCAAAGGAAGCCGCGCAAGCCCTGGTGCGCGCGGCCCACCAGGGCAGCGAATACTTCTATTTCCCATTCGATGAAAATGTGACCTTGGCGGCGGACTTCACCAACGATCCTGAGCAGGTTCAGTCTGCCATCCGGCAGACGGCTATCGGCGGTGGAACGAGCTTGTACGACGCCGTTATTCAGGGAGTCACTTTTACGAGCAAGGCGCGGTTGCCACGGCAGGTGCTGGTGATTATTTCCGACGGAGCCGATCAGCACAGCAAGCATCGGCTCAAGGAAGCCTTGGACGCCGTCAGGGAGTCGGAAATACAGATTTATACGATCGGCTATTTCGATGTCGAAGAGGAGAGGCAATTCCGGTTGGCGCCGACGGTCACCCTGGCCGACGGCCGCGAGATCGACAACCCGCGCATTGTGCTCGAAAAGCTAGCCCAGGAATCCGGCGGAGCGGCGTTCTTTCCTCGTACCGACGCGGAATTGGTGCGGGCCGTGGATGACATTACGAATGACGTGCGCACGCAATACACCCTGGCTTTTTATCCGGGTTCATCGGCGAGCGAGAGATACCATCAGTTGAAAGTCGCGGTCCGTGGAGGCAGGTATACCGTGCGGGCTCGTCCGGGGTATGGGACCAGGCCGATAACGCCCACCCCCGAGCGCCGGGACAACAGCCTGGCTTACGAGTCTAAAGTCGACCACCGGAATGGCCGTGTCTTTTACCGCGACGACTTTTCCGATCCGGATTCGGGCTGGCCGAACCGTCAATCTGCAAAGTACACCAGCGACGGATACCTGCTGTCCGGCAACAACGCTCTTGCTGTCAACGGTCCCGCATTCAGCGATTTTCGCGCCAGCGTTTCCATTGCGATACCGCCTGGAGGCTTCAAGGCTGGACTCATTTTTCGCCAAACTGAACAAGACTATTACATTCTCGGCGTCTTTCCGGGAACACCGGGATATCTCGCCGCTTATCAAATCAGTGCTTCCGGCACGAAGGAATTAGACCGTTGGAATCTGATTTCAACCGCCACTCTTCATTTCAAACTCGAAGTTCATTGCCAGAAAAGTGAGTGTGCGGTGTATCAGGAAGGCAGCTTGCGCGGACGACTGAAGAAATTGACATTGTTGCGTGGCCGTATCGGCCTGACGGTGATCGAAAAAGGGGAAGCGCTGTTTCACGACTTGGACGTCGAAGAAATCGACTAGTCACGAATCGTTATGGACAATAAGATCTGTGGCGTTCATGCCGTCTACGAAGCTCTCGCTGCGCGGCGGCACCCGATCGAACGCATTCACATCGCCCGCGAAGCGCATTCTTCCAAGCTGAAAGAAATCCTCGATCTCGCGCGGGAGGCCAGTGTTCCTGTTCGCAAGGAAGAGCGCGCCGTCCTCGACCGGATGGCCGAGGGAACTGTGCATCAAGGAATCATCGCAATTTCCGCCGCGCTCCAATATTCGGATTTCGAAGTATTGTTCAAAGCGGAAAAGCCGGTTGTCGTCGTGCTCGATGGAGTGGAAGATCCACATAATCTCGGCGCGGTCATGCGGACAGCCGAGGGATGTAACGCCTCCGGGATTGTGGTTCCGGAGCGTCATTCGGCTCCGCTAAGCGCGACGGTTGTTAAGGCGTCGGCCGGTGCTTCGGCATATATACCAGTCGTACGGGTCAAAAACCTGGTCTATGCGATCGATAAAATGAAGGAACGCGGTCTCTGGATCGTGGGAATCGACCCCGGCGGCACGCAGAATTGGACCGATTTTGACTACAGAGGCCCGACGGCCCTGGTGCTGGGGGGCGAACACCGCGGCCTGCGCCGCCTGGTTCGCGAGCATTGCGATGTTCTTGTTAGAATTCCGATGCTCGGAAATATTGCGTCTTTGAACATTTCCGTTGCCGCCGGAGTCCTTTTGTATGAAGTTGTGAGACAACGCGGAACTTCTTAGCAATTTTTTGCCCAATTTTGTATCGGCGCGGTTGAAGAGCCCAATTCATATGCTACAATCATAAATTTGTCGATGCTGGCGTAGCTCAGTTGGTAGAGCAGCTGACTTGTAATCAGCAGGTCGGGGGTTCAATTCCCTTCGCCAGCTCCTGTGTTCATTTGGAAAAGGTGCGGACAGGTGGCCGAGCGGTTAATGGCAGCAGACTGTAAATCTGCCGCTCCTTGCGGGCTACGGAGGTTCGAATCCTCCCCTGTCCATGTAGTTGGGCCGCCCACGTAGCTCAGTCGGTAGAGCGCGTCCTTGGTAAGGACGAGGTCACCAGTTCGATCCTGGTCGTGGGCTCCAGTGCGGGAGTAACTCAGTGGCTAGAGTCACGGCCTTCCAAGCCGTTGGTCGCGGGTTCGAATCCCGTCTCCCGCTCATCAATAGAGAGAAGAGAAAACAACCGGAGAAGTATCCATGGGGAAAGAGAAATTCGATAGAAATAAGCCACACGTGAACGTGGGGACGATCGGGCACATCGATCATGGGAAGACGACATTGACGGCGTGCATCACGAAGGTGCTGTCGAAGCACAATCCGAAGAACAAGTACCGGTCGTTTGATTCGATCGATAACGCGCCGGAAGAGAAG
>DASXLG010000129.1 GCA_036496425.1 Terriglobia bacterium
CTACTCCATTCGCGCGAAATGACCTCATCGAAATGCCAATTTATTTATGCGCAGTCCCTTAAGCTCGTTGCGGCCATTGGCGAAGCGTGCCGTGCGTTTCAAGACCAAGCTTTTCGTAACCTGAATTGCCGCCGGTTGCAACTCGATGAAATCTGGCAGTTCTGCTATGCAAAAGCAAAAAACGTGCCGGAAGAGAAGCGTGACCAATTTGGATATGGCGACGTGTGGACCTGGATTGCAATCGACGCGGACACGAAGCTTGTACCGTGCTGGCTTGTCGGCAAGCGGGATTCAGAATGCGCTATCGAGTTTGTGAACGATCTGGCGCGCCGTCTTCGTCATCGCGTGCAAATCACCTCTGACGGCCATCGACCCTACATTGTCGCGATTGAAAACGCTTTCGGCTCAGAGGTTGATTATGCGATGCTGATTAAGATTTACGGGAAGTCGCCACTTGAAGCAGACACGCGCTACAGCCCGCCTATGTGCCTTGGGACGGAGACCAAGATCATGAGCGGCGATCCCGACATGAACCACGTCTCTACGTCCTACGTTGAACGCCAGAACCTAACGATGCGTATGGGTATGCGTCGGTTCACCCGTCTAACGAATGGTTTCAGCAAGAAGCTCGCGAACCATGCCGCCGCAATCGCCCTCCACTACATGCACTATAATTTCTGCCGGATTCATAAAACATTGCGGGTGACCCCGGCAATGGAAGCGGGAATTTCAGACCATGTGTGGACAATAGAGGAAGTCGGCGCACTGCTGGACGCAAACGCGAAGACGATGACGCGCGGACCATACAAGAAGAAATCGGCTTAGACTTACCGGAGGTGAACCGCATGACGACAAGGACCACGAGAATACAAACAAGCGATGATCCTACAGATCCAGTCATAATTTCTACAGAGGGCCAGAGAATTGAACTACGGATCGGCGCTGCCCGTCAGGGCGAAACAAGAGTTGCAATGCTTAAGATTTCCGAGGCCCGCAAGGTGGCACTGGAATTGTTACTTCAGGCCGAGAATCTCGCCGATGAAAATATCGCCAAAAAGAAACGTGCGGAGCTCTTAAAGGCTGAAGGGGTGGAAGGATTATTCTGAAGTTTCAAAATGAGTCACTACCCAATGACCTAAAAGATACCTGTTTCCGTGAGGAAGATGTACTGGCGTCCAATTTCTGAAGCGGATCTTTCCGAATGTCTTGCGATACAGCCCGCGTGTCTGGGAGACCGGATCGTGGGGCGAAGCACGGCGCTTCGTGTCTGGCGCGAGTTGCTGGAGAACGTGTCCTTTCACGGAAGTGTGATTGAATCCGAGCGGCCCATCGGAGGACGGCGGATCGTCGCGTGCGGCCTGGGAGTGTTCGTCGCGGACGCATTCGCGGACGGCGAAATCCAAAACCCGCGGCCCGGTCTCAATTCGCGGATTATCGCCGGAGTGGCGGCAGGAGAATCTTTAATGCTGAGCCGGGCGCAGATCGGCGCGGGAAATGCGGGCAAAGGCGTCGATTTCGTCAACATGTACGGAACGTGGCGCGACGCAGTCCTGAACGCCGATCAACTCGCGGAAGTCCATGCGCTGTTGGGTACGAGTTTCGTCGAACATTTTGTGGGGTACCGCTTCAATCGCGTGTTGAAGGAAGCCATCGGCCATTCCAGAATCTCGCTGGCTCGTGCAACGGGCACGTACCGGATAGTCGCGGAGTTTCAAGAAGCCGAAAGTGTGCTGGCCGTCGCGAGTCCGGAGAGCGTTCTTACTTCCCCTTACTCGGTTGCCGCGGCGCTCTATCGCTACCAGAAACCGGTGCTCCGCCTGCGTCCTGCGGAACAGAAACTTCTCGCCGCGGCCCTCGCCGGCAAAACCGATGCGGAACTCAGCGCGGAGCTCGGATTGAGCATCGAAGCAATCAAAAAGCGATGGATGTCCGTTTTTGACAGAGTCGATGAATTCAAGCCCGAGATTCTCAATAACCCTCTAACAGAAAGCGACGGGCGTGGACCGCAAAAACGGCACCGCGTTGTGGCGTACATCCGGAGTCATCCCGAAGAGCTCAGACCGTACTCCTGGACCTGACTCGCCGTGCCCGGAACGGTTGCCACCTGGCTAAACTAATTCCCGGTTGTCAGTACGACACGGAACCTTGCTTTATTGCTCATCATGCGGTCATAGGCTTCGGCGGCCTTTTCCAGCGGAAATGTCTCGGTCATCGGGCGAACGCCGGTCGTCGCGCTGAAGCGCATCGCGTCTTCGGAGTCGATCGAACTTCCGGACGGCCATCCGCAGACACCCGAGCGGCGGCCAATCAGACTGACGGTAACGAGAGACATCGGCTTGAAATCCGCGCCGAGGACGATCAGGCGGCCATCGACTGAAAGACCGCCGAGTGTAGCCGCCATCGCCTCCGCGCTTGTCGCCGTTGCGAGAACGATTCTCGCGCCGCCGAGTTTCTGAAGAGCTTCGGAAACGTCACCCGCCTGGCTGTCGATATAGTGATGGGCGCCGAGCTGACGGGCCAGCGGCTCTTTGTCCGTGCCACGTGCGATCGCGATCGTGCGAAAGCCCATCTTCGCCGCGAACTGCACACCAAGATGTCCAAGGCCGCCGATCCCGAGGACCGCCACGGTATCTCCCGGCCTCGCGCCGCTATTGCGCAAAGAGTTGAACGTCGTGATGCCTGCGCACATCAGCGGACCTGCTTCGACCGGGCTCAGCTCGTCCGGAATGAGAGCCAGTCCTTCGAAAGGCACGAGGACGTAGTCCGCGTAGCCGCCATCCATCGTGATGCCGGAAATCAGCTGATTCGAACAGGTGACGAAGCTGCCGCGCCGGCACGATTCGCAATAACCGCAATAGCTGCCGAGCCAGCCGACGCCGACCCGCTGCCCAGGTTTCCAGCGCGGAACCTCGGCGCCGACGGCGTCGATGACTCCGGCAATTTCGTGCCCGGGAATCCGCGGATACTGGACGCCCGGCCAGTGGCCCTCTTTCGTCAACGCATCACTGTGGCACAAGCCGCACGCTTGAACTTTGACCCGGACCTGCCGCCGCTCCGGCTGCGGAATATCGCGCTCAACCATTTCAAACGGACCGCCGGCACGCGCCACCTGTACCGCACGCATTTTAGCCATCGTAAACCTCCCGTAAGATTCGGATATATGACTTTACAGCGCGCTGGGATACTGAACAATCAAACCCGTAAGTTTGATCGCGGTCATCCGTACAGACGGCTAAAGCGTGTCCCGCACAAAAACGTCCAACAAAGGCATGCAGCCTCCAGCGCAGCGGAAGCGCCGGGACTGATGCCCAACCCGTTAGTGCGCAGCCTGATCTCGGACCGCGCGCTCTTCCCGAAAACCGCGAGTTCTTCTGCCTGATAACAAACCTCGAATAAGCGATTCCCATTAAACACTTCCCATTTTCCCCATCTTGCGTATAACCGGCTTGGCAATTCTTTCCGGGTAATCGCTATGTCAGGGCGGCGGTGAAGAATTGGGGCAATGGGAAGTGTTTAATGGGCATCGCTTATTCGAGGTTTGTTATCAGGGACCGCTTTTCTTTATCTTGACACATTACTATATCCATAGGTATTTTGACGTCATATATAGGATTTGCATGAAATTACCCAAGCTGACCAGGCTCGAATTAAAGCTCATGGATACCTTCTGGAAGCGCGGAGCCTGTTCCGTCCGCGAGATTCAGGAAGCGTTCCCGGAAAGAACACGACCTGCATACACGACCGTACAGACCACCGTCTACCGTCTCGAAGAAAAGAAGGCGCTCCGCCTGGTGAAGCGAATCGGTAAAGCCAAGGTGTTTGAAGCCGCCATCACCCGTGATCAGGCACAGACCCGCCTGGTCGACGAGTTGCTGAGTCTGTTTGGCGGCCAGGTCAAGCCCGTCATGGCGCGGCTTGTGGAGTCGGGAAAGTTCACCGCGGACGACATCAGGGACGTCGAAGAGATGTTGCGCGAGCATCGCGAACGTGAGCCGGCGAACGCAAGCCTGACAGGGCGCAGAAAGGACAAATCCAAATGATTCCGGGATATCTGTTTCCCCTGGCAAATCATCTGTGGCAATCCACCATCGTTACGGCCGTTGCAGCGCTTCTCGCCTTGGCACTGCGCAGGAATGCGGCCCGAGTGCGGTATTGGCTATGGTTCCTGGCGGCGATGAAGTTTCTGATTCCGTTTTCAATACTGGTGAGCATCGGGCACCAATTTGAATGGCGTACGCCTCCGATCGTGACCCAGGTACCGATTTCGGCCGTCGCGGAAATCGGCATGCCTTTCGATCCCGGTGCAGCCGAATACTTAACGTCATCGAAGATTTCGACGGCGCCCAGAGCGAATGCGCTTTCTATGGTGTTGCTCTCCGTTTGGCTTTTTGGTTTTGCGGTGAGCGTCTGGCTCTGGCTTCGTTCGTGGTTGCGGGTGCGCGCAGCTCTGAACATGGCAACGCCGATTCAGCTGGATCTGCCGATCGGGAACGCGGGAATTCGGACCATGTCGTCGCCGGCCCTGCTGGAGCCGGCGGTATTCGGAATCTTCAGGCCCGTGCTGCTGTTGCCCGAAGGCATTGCAAATAGGATGCCCGCGGAACAGTTGAAGGCTGTCCTGGTCCACGAACTGTGCCACGTCCGGCGCCGCGACAATCTCTCGACAGCAATCTACATGGCCGCAGAAACACTGTTCTGGTTCTATCCGCTGGTGCGGTGGATCGGAGCACACCTGGTCGACGAGCGTGAGCGCGCGTGTGACGAAGAAGTGCTTCGGCTGGGTAGTGAGCCGATCGTTTATGCCGAGGGGATCGTCGGTGTGTGCAAGGGCTATCAAGAGTCGCCGTTACGTTGCGCATCCGGAGTGACAGGGTCGGACCTGAAGCGGCGGATCAGGGCCATCCTCGATGGCGGCGTTGCCGCAAACCTGAGCACTGCGAAGAAAGCAATATTAGTGACGGCAGGGATCACACTCCTCGCAATGCCGGTCGTCGTGGGGTCGATGAAGGCGGGACCAAAACCGTTCACGCCACCATCTTCGCCGACGATCCAGACCGCTGAGTTGGTCACGCCTCAGCCGGCGCAGCCAGCAACGCCCCACTCCTCGCAGGAAATTAAGCCGCAGGCGGACAAGCCCGCAACACCCACGCCCGCAACTACCACCCCGGCACCTGAATTCGAGGAAGCATCCGTCCACCCGTGCGACCCGGACAACGTTCCGGCCGCACCGGAAGGCATGAGAGGCGGCGGCGCAAACAGCTTCCAGATGACGCCGGGACGGACGCACGCCCTTTGCATGACGCTCGCCACGCTCATCCGCACGGCATACGGTTACGGGCCAGCCGACCTGGAATTCCTGCAACCCGGCGGCCGCGGTCGAGGCTTCAATTTCAACAATGTGTATGGCCTTGGCGTCGAGGACGGTGTCCGCGTCCGAGGAGGGCCGGACTGGGTGCGAAAAGACCGATTTTCGATCGAGGCCGTCGCGCAAGGCGCATCCGATCCAGCGACGATGCAGGGACCGATGCTTCGAGCGCTCCTGGAGCGGCGGTTCCAGCTGAAGACGCACACGGAAGGGGAACAGATACCGGCGTTCGCGCTCACTGTCGACCGGCGTGGTCTCAAGATCAAGCCGGCGCAGGAAGGGTCTTGTGAACGGCTACCCGCTCCGACTCCAGGAGTTCCGATGATCCTGCGGCCTCGCAGTTTTGCCGATGTACGGCGCGGCGAGAAACCGACGTGCGGGTTGACCGGCGGGCGCAACGGCCCGAACTCCGTGCTCGTGGGTGGAGGAGTTCCGCTCGGAGCCCTCGCCACATTGCTCGGCGGAAGTCTCGGCGCCGTACAGGTGTTCGACAAGACCGGCGTTACCGCCCAGTTCAATTTCATCCTCGAATTTGCCGTGGACGAAAACGCCCCCGGTGACCCACACATTCGCGCTTCATTAGATACAGAGCCGTCCGACATTCCTCGCGCCGCCACGATCTTCACCGCTCTCGAAGAGCAGCTCGGACTGAAGCTGGAGCCGGCCAAAGCGCCGCGCGAGTTCATCGTGATCGATCACGTGGAAAAACTGTCGCCGAATTAGTGTCGCCGCGCCCCTCCCATCCTAAGTTAGGAGGGGCAGGCGCGAAGCGCGAGCCCGATAGGGCGAAGCTATAAGAGAGATGCCGCGCCGGGGTGGTCCGTTCAAAGCCGCGCAGCCACCTTATAGATATTCGCGAAGCGTTCCTTATCATCGGTGCGCTTCGCGGAAATCTTTAAGGAACGCGCTACGCGCGGACTTTGAACAGACCGCCCCAGCCCTCGCTACGCGAGGGCATCCCCGCCTAACTTAGGCGGGGAATGGTACGGCTAATTTGGGCTTTCCCCATTCGACAACAAAACACCACCCTGCGGGTGGCTACGCTCCGACGGTCCAGCTCTCAATTCGCGGCGGGTTTTTCGGCGGAATCGACGACGAGCATTTCGACCGCGATCTTGCGCGCTTCCAGCTTCAGGCCGAGTTGCTCCTGAAGCGGCCCGTTCACATCCTGTCCGGTCTCGACGACCAGCTTTGCGTCATAAAAGCCCTTGAGATTGGTTGCGTCACGAATGTGGCCGCCGCGCGCGAAAAGCTGGAGAAGCTGGGCCAGTCTTGCCATTGACACCTTTTGTACCGACAGCATCATCGACGACGGCTGGGCGGGGTTTTTATCGCCTTCAGCGGCAGCTTTCTTTGCCACCGCGACATCCTGGTTGCCGTCCACGCCGAGTGCGATCCTCTCTTCTTCATTCGGGCCGGCCTGCCGTATTTTCGGACCGTTCTTCGCGACGACCAGTTCAAAACCGTCGAGTTCCTGTGTTTCCCGATGGAACTTCAGCTTGAACCGGTCGGCAAGCAACCGCTGGAGCATCATTTGAAGGTCCGCTTCGATCGCGGTCGACGGATCCTCCGCTTTCGCTTCCACGTCATACCGGTCGTTGCCGCTTGCCACCCAGTCCGGACCACCTTTCAGCATGTCCATCGTGACGTCATAGGCGACACCAATCATATGACTCAGGCGGCCCGACGAGATCAGGCAGCGGCCCAACGGCACAGTCGCAGCCAAGTCCTTTGGAGCGAACACCGAATCGATGCCATGACAAGCGTTTCGGACACCCGCGCCCTGCAAGCGCGTCGGCTTGATCGAAGCGACTTCGAAGTCGCGTGACTGGGGATAGGACATGACGGTGTAACCGAGTCCGAGCGTTATTGCGAGAACGGCCAGTTTTCTCATACGGGAAATGTGAACCGTCCCCATATCGAATGTCAAATCAGCAGAAGACTCGATTTCGATATGGTGTGTGAGCGACCCCCTGCCGCGAATGACCATGCTAGACTCGCGCCGTATGAATTCGCCGAAAGTTACGGCTTCCCCGCCCTACCTCCCGCCGATGCTGCTCCTTTTCATCGGTTCCGGGTGTGCTGCCCTTATTTACGAGATTGTCTGGTTCCAGATGCTGCAGCTGGTGGTCGGGTCGTCGGCGATCTCGCTGGCTGTACTGCTCGGCACATTCATGGGCGGGATGTGCGCCGGCTCGCTTCTTCTCACGCGGTACGTGCCGCCCTCAGAGCATCCGCTGCGGGCGTACGCGAAGCTGGAAGCGATGATCGGCGTTCTCGGCGCGGTGCTGATCGTGCTGATGCCGCTGGTGGGCCGGCTCTATACCGCAGTGGACGGCGGCGGCCCTGCGAGCATCGTGCTCCGCGCGGCTGCGAGCGTGATCGTGCTTCTGCCGCCGACGATCCTGATGGGCGCGACGCTGCCCGCGCTCTCGCGCTATGTCGAGGTGACGCCTGAGGGAGTCGAGTGGCTTGGATTCTTTTATGGCGGAAACATCTTCGGTGCGGTGATCGGCTGCCTCGCCGCAGGTTTCTACCTGCTGCCCAGATACGACCTTACCACAGCCTCACTGACCGCAGTCGCACTGAACGCGCTCGTGGCGGGCGGCAGCTTTCTGCTGTCGAGGCGGGCGCCGTATGCGGGTTATTCTGCCGATTCCACAAAAGACGCGCGGACCGCGGAGCGCAAGCCCGATAGGGCGCAGCCTCAGGAAATGCCCGCGCCTAGAGTTCGGCGGGGAGTCTACATTGCGATCGCGCTGTCGGGCCTCACGGCGCTCGGCGCCGAGGTGGTGTGGACGCGGTTGCTCTCGCTGCTGTTCGGCGCGACGACGTACGCGTTCTCCATCATCCTCGCCGTTTTCCTGATCGGGCTTGGGATCGGCAGCGCGATCGGCTCGGTCATTGCGCGAAACACGGCCAATGCCCGCGCGACGCTCGGCTGGATGCAGCTCTCTCTTGCGTTCACGACGGCTTACGGCGCGTGGATGGCGGCACAGCAGCTGCCGTACTGGCCCGTCAACCCATCGCTGGCGCTGAGCCCGTGGTTCAACTTCCAGGTGGATCTGGCGCGCGCGCTGTTCGCGATACTGCCCGGAGCGATGCTCTGGGGCGCAAGCTTTCCGCTGGCGGTCGCTGCGGCCGCACAAAACGGCGACGCAAACAGTCAGGATGCGGGCGACACAGTCGGAAGAGTCTACGCCGCGAACACGCTCGGTGCGATCGCCGGCTCGCTGCTCACCGGCCTCGTTTGCGTGCCGCTGCTGGGTACGCACGGGGCGGAACGAGTGCTTATCATCGTCTCCGTAATTTCGGCCGCAGTCGCGCTCATGCCGCTATTCCGCTCTCCGCTCCGCGCTGGCGCGATGGCCGCGTTCGGTGTTCTGGCGGCTGGTTCGCTCTGGGCGGCGGCTGACGTGAGGCCCATACCTGCGGGTCTTGTGGCGTGGGGCCGCCTGCTTGCGTGGCAGGGCGAGCCTCATGCGTTATATGTGGGCGAGGGTATCAACTCGTCGGTCGCCGTCACCGAAGAAGCCAACGGCTGGCGCAACTTTCACGTCAGCGGGAAGGTGGAAGCATCCACCGAACCGCAGGATATGCGGCTTCAACGGCTGCTCGGCCACCTCACGGCGCTGATGGCCGAGAAGGGCCCGAAGAACGTGCTGGTCGTCGGGTTTGGCGCGGGCGTCACGGCCGGCGCGATCAGCATTCATCCGACGCTGGAACGGATGGTGATCTGCGAATTGGAACCGCTCATCCCGAAGGTCGTCTCGACGTATTTCAGTGATGTGAACTACAACGTCGCCGCGAACCCGAAAGTACAGATTGTGTACGACGACGCGCGCCACTACGTGCTCACGACGCAGGAAAAGTTCGATGCCATCACGTCGGACCCGATTCATCCCTGGGTGAAGGGCGCGGCGACTCTCTATACAAAAGAATATTTCGAACACGTGAAGGAGCACCTCAATCCGGGCGGTGTCGTCACGCAGTGGGTGCCGCTGTACGAGAGCACGGAAGATGCGGTACGCAGCGAGATCGCGACATTCCTCCAGGTGTTCCCGGACGGCACCGTGTGGCGAAACGATGACAGCAGCGGCCGGGGCTACGACGTGGTGTTGGCCGGACAACTCGACCCGGCGCCGATCGACGTGGACGCGTGGCAAACGAAGATCGACAGCCCCGCGTACGCGCCGGTGAAGGCGTCGCTCGCCGAAGTCGGCTACGCGACAATTCTCGACATGCTCAAAACGTACTCGGGACGCGGGAGGGATCTCGCCCCGTGGCTCGCCGGCGCGGCGATCAATACGGACAGGAACCTTCGCCTCCAATACCTCGCCGGCATCGGGTTCAACAACAACACGGGCACGGAAATCCGCGACTCGATGCTGCAGTACCGCAGGTTCCCTTCTGATCTGTTCAAGGGTGACCCATCGAGCGTGGAGGCGCTCCGGTCGCTGGTGATGGACGGAGCGTCGGGGCCGTAAGAATCTATTGCAGGTTGTAACATTGGAGGTTTTTGCATTTCAAATTTGAAATGCAAAAACCTCCCCACCGGAGTCAGGTCTTTCTTGGACAGCGCCTAACTGAAAAACCGTGACGTCGAAATCCGGCCACGTTAGAGTACGCCTAACCCTGTTGACCAGAGGAGGAGCTCGATGAAACGCGTTACTCTCATATGGATGGTGTTCACGGCCGCATTGCTCGTCCCCACGGCCTCTTTCGCTCAGATTTCCTGCTCGCGCGACGGGCTGCAGCGCGCAGTCGATCTCTATATCACCGCCCAGACGAAGGGCGATACGTCCGGCATGCCGCTGGCCATGGGGCTGGGATACATGGAGAACGCCGCGCCCGCCAACATCAACAACGGCCTGATCAAGACGGCGATGAAGATCGATCACAGCCGCAGCCTCCTCGATACAGCGACTTGCCAGACGTTTACCGAGGTGATCGTGACGAACAAAGAACATCCATATGTTCTCGGCACGCGCCTGCGCGTCAACCACGACAAGATCGCCGAGATTGAAATCCTCTG
>DASXLG010000130.1 GCA_036496425.1 Terriglobia bacterium
TCTTCATTTGCATACAAGCCTGCCAGTCCATTACATTCCTGAACGGTAAGGGCGCCGCTCAACACCGCGTTTCCATATTCGTTCAGCCCTTTCGTTATGCCTGGCCAATCCATAGCCTCAGCGCTGGCCACCGCCCGCGCCGGCGGCGTTATGCGGTTTAAATGGGTCAGCTCGTCAACGGTGGCCGAGATCATGCCTGGGCCTCCCTCTCAAGGAGCGCGCGCTTCCGTTCAACTCCCCAGCGATAGCCGGATAACGAGCCGTCGTTCCGGACGACTCGATGACACGGGATCGCAATGGCGAGTTCGTTTGCGCCGCACGCCTGTGCCACAGCCCGAACAGCCTTCGGCATGCCGATCTTCGCCGCGATGTCGGTATAGCTCGCGGTCGAGCCAGGCGGAATCTGCCGCAACGCCTTCCAGACGCGTTGCTGGAACGCGGTGCCACGAATATCGAGAGGCAGATCGAAGCCGTGGCCGGGCTGCTCGACGAGAGCGAAGACCTTCGCCACAAGTTGCTCATAGCCAGGCTCGTTTCCGATCAGGTTGGCCTTCGGAAACTGTTTTTCCAGGTCGTGGATCAACACATCGGGATCGTCGCCAATCAGAATCGAACAAACTCCTTTGTTGCTCTGCGCGGCGAGGATCGAGCCCAGTGAACACTGGCCGATGGCGAAATAGATATCGGTGTCGGCCCCGCCGCCACGGAATCGGGAGGGCGTCATGCCCAGAACGTTGTTGGAACTCTCGTAGAAACGGCTGTTTGAATTGAAGCCCGCGTCATAAATTGCATCGGTCACGGTATTGCTCCTTTCGAGCGAAGTTCGCACACGGTTGCTGCGGTGTGCTTCGGCAAACTCTTTGGGGGTGAGCCCTGTGACGGCTTTGAAAGTCCGATGGAAGTGATAAACACTCATGCCAGCCACGCTGGCCAATTCTTTTAGCAAAGGAGCATGATCTGAACGCTCGATCAGACGGCATGCCGCGGCGATTTTCTCCGAATTCAGTTCTGTGAGCGCGGGTCCGTCCGGTTTGCAACGCTTGCAGGGTCGGAAACCTGCCTTTTTCGCCTCCTCGCGGGATGAGTAGAATTGCACATTTTCAGGCCGCGGAGGCCGGGCTGCGCATGATGGCCTGCAGTACACTCCCGTAGTTTTTACGGAGTAGTAAAATTGCCCATCCGCGGTGCGGTCTCGATTCACGATTGAAAGCCAGCGTGGATCGCTTGTCGTTGCGCTTGCTCGTTTTTCACTCGTCGATAGCTGGTTCATTCTCAGATCGGTCCTTTTTCCTGCCGCTGAGATCACTTTATCCGTCTTTGCGAAATGCAACACTCCGTTCCTTGCTTTCAAATTCGCTGCGTTAGAGGCCGATACGGAGAAAATTAGGAACAGCCCGAGGATCGGTCGAAATCCGGCTGTTGCCGCGAGTTACGCGGTCGAATCCTTCAGGATGGACCGGAGAACCGCAGCCTCATTGTGCTGTTCGTCCTTCGCGCCAAAAAGAAGCGTGACCGCACCGCTCTGCGCTTCCCGCTTCAAAATCAAAACGGAACCAGCGTTCTTTTTCAACTCGTCGCGGTATCGTTTCTGAAATTCTCCCCACCGAGCCGGATCATGGCCGAACCATTTCCGGAGTTCCGTGGTCGGCGCAATGTCCTTCAGCCATAGATCGACTCCGGCCTTTTCTTTGGTAAGGCCGCGCGGCCAAAGCCTATCCACAAGGACTCTCTTCCCGTCGTGTTCGTCTCTTGGCTCGTAAACTCTTTTGATTCGAACGTTCATGCTGCCTTTGAAACCTCATTCGAGTCGACTTGTCACAGGGGCGCTCTTAGCCCATCATACGTATCTGAAGGGCCCGATGGTCTATCGTTAGACGCCCTTTTGTACGATGCGGTAATCGTCCCAAATTGCTCGATCTGACAATACGAGGCCCCGTCCGTCCGGATACGATCATCTCGACACGGTACCCCGCGCATTTGCGTGAGTGGAGAGGAGAATCGGATGTATTTTCGGATGGCAGGCGCGATTGTCCTGGTAGCTCTGGGAATTCAATCGCGAATCAATGCGCAAAGTAAACCAGTATTCGACGGATTCAAAGTCGTTGACAAGAATGGCAATATCAGCAAACCAGAGGACTATCGCGACATATTTCAGATGATTGGGGCGTATGCGGTAATCGATCCGAAAGGGAATGAATTGCACTATAGTTATGCCTCGCCGGGAGCCATTGATTCGTACCGCCGCAACAAGAAGTTTGCGGATGGCACCGTCCTCGTCAAGGAGGTCTTCGGGACCGAACACGCCCCAGCTAACCCACCGGCAATGCTCATTGGGCGTCCAACATCAAAGTATGTTCCGGTTCAGCTGAAAGGTGAAAAAAGACTTGAAGAGCTTCGAAATCCATCCGATGAGGAATTTGGAGCGAGAGACTTGAAGAAAGAACGTCGAAACTGGAGCGCGGAAGAAAAGACTAAATTACTGCGCCGGCACCTGGTCGAAAAGGTTCCGATCTCGAAGATCTGTGAGGAGGCGCAGCTGGCGCCAAGCCTGTTTCATTACTGGCAGGAGCGGCTATTCGTAAATGCCGCGCTGGCCCTGGAAGGCAAGCGTCCGGAACGAAGCCATGACCAGCAGCGCATCGAAAAGCTGGAAAGCAAAATGCGGCAGAAGGACGAAGTTCTGGCCGAATTAATGGCGGAGCATGTCGCATTAAAAAAAGAGTTTGGGGAACTCTGAACGGTTGCTGGGTCGAGCCGGATGTCCGCGACCAGGTCGTCGACTTTCTTCGGAAATGGTCGAACAAGACCGGCTTGGCTATCGACTGTTTGTTGCAGTGGTTGGGGCTGAGCGCTGGTAAGTATTACGACTGGCGGGAACGCTACGGCAAGACCAACCAGCACAACGGCTGGGTTCCCCGAGACTTCTGGCTGGCCGGCTGGGAGAAGAAAGCCATCCTGGATTTCCAGGCGCAATATCCTCTGGAAGGCTACCGGCGATTGACCTACATGATGATCGACGCCGATGTGGCCGCGGTGAGCCCGTCGAGCGTCTTCCGGGTTTTGCACGAAGCTGGCCGGCTGGTGCGATTTCCGCACCGTGTTTCGAAAAAGGGGACCGGCTTTGAGCAGCCGCTGGCGCCGCACGAGCACTGGCATATAGATATCGCCCATATCAACATTCACGGGACTTTCTACTACCTGTGCGCGGTGTTGGATGGGGCCAGCCGCTATATCGTGGACTGGAGCTTGCGGGAGTCGATGCGCGAGCCGGATGTGGAAATCCTTCTGCAGCGTGCCAAGGAGCGATTTCCCGACGCGCGTCCGCGGATCATCTCCGATAATGGGCCGCAGTTCATCGCCAAGGACTTCAAGGAGTTCATCCGGATTTCGGGCATGACGCATGTGCGCACCGCGCCTTATTATCCGCAATCGAACGGGAAAATCGAGCGCTGGAACCAATCCATTAAGAGCGAATGTATCCGGCCCGGGGTGCCGTTGTCGCTAGACGACGCCCATCATCTGATCGCTCAGTATGTTCGGGTGTACAACGAACGGCGGCTGCACAGCTCACTCGGCTATGTAACACCGAAGGATGTGCTCGAAGGCCGCCGCGCCGAGATCCATACGGGCCGCGATCGCAAGATTGAGCTGGCGCGTCGGCAGCGGGAAGAGGCGGCGCGAACTCAGTCCGCGGCTGAAGTGAAAAAACGAATTGCTTAACCGATAAGATGTTTGTCAGGCAAAACGGAAGCGGCACTGCGGGGACGCAACCATGCCGAGGGATAACCTGGCGGACTCATCGGGACGATGATCATGGGGCGGGCGGTATGTAGTTTAGGCCGCCCCAAAATCCAACCATCGGACCGGTAGATCCTCATGCCTTCAAAATCCCCGCCCGCAAGGGCGGAATCTCTCCTCTTCGGCGAGATTTCGGGCTCATCTTCACGCTGAACCAAAACAATGGTCATGGATTGCCCAGCCGGAATATCAGCGCACCGTGCTTTTTCTCTCGC
>DASXLG010000131.1 GCA_036496425.1 Terriglobia bacterium
CCCGTAGCTCCCGTTCTGCAGCGGCGGGCGACTGAGGCAGTGGCGTTAGGGGGCGCCCAAATTGCGGCGGGCGATCTGATCATCGTTGACGTGGCTGCCACGAACACGGACCCGGCTGTTTACGGCAACGACGCGCACCTGTTCAAGCCGGGCCGGCAACTGGTTGGGCGGGCACTGCGGGGCGGGTTGAACTTTTCGGCGGGACCGCACTCCTGCGGATTTCGCCCGTTCGAATGTGGAGACCGCAGCGCCAACAACCACCTTCTCGCCCCGATCACGTTCGGCTCGGCGCTGCACAACAACCACCACGCGTTCCCGGCCTCCGCCGATCTGACCTTCAACTGGTGGCACGTGGATCCGAGCAGCTGGATCATCCGCCTGCTGGGCGCTCTCGGGCTGGCGTCCAAGATCCACCACCCGACGCGCGAGGCGATCGAGCTGCGGCGGCGGACCCGTTCCATGCCGGCTTTGCCGCGTTAGCTGGTCCCGAGGGACTTCATTGGTATTTTCTCGTGCCAGGATCCTCACGGCATCGGTTTGATGCCGCGAAAAAGAACGATGTCCTGAGACGTTGCGGTGCGGGCGATGGCGAGACGCTTGCCATCCTTCGACCAGGCAAAGTCGACAATTCCCCGCGGATCGGTGAAGTGCGTCAGCTGCCGCTCTTGAGAGCCATCGAGCGGATGGATAAAAATGTTGCCGGCCGTCGCGACCGGCGCGTAGGCAATCCCACGGCCATCGGGCGTCCATTTATTCAGGAAGAGCCGAATATTCATTGGCCGAACGTGCCGTAGAGGGGAGCAGTCCGGTAGATCGCATACCGAAATGAACCATTGGTTCTGCTCCTGCGAAGCAAAGACCAGAGACTTGCCGTCCGGCGAGAGCTGCGGGTGCGCTGTCGGAGTCGGGTTGACGAGCGTGGGCTTCCCTCCGGCAAGAGGCACTCTCCACATCTGCAGGAAGCCGCCGGCAAAAGATTGAAAGATGACGTCGCGGGCGTCGGACGTAACCAGAGGCCAGTAACTCGCGATGGCAACGAGTTGGACTGGATTCCGTCCATCGCTTTCCGCTTTCCATACCGTTCCGCCCTGACCGATGTAAACCATGGTTTTGCCGTCAGAAGTGAATGCAGGAGCGGATGCGTTTTTGAGAATCTCTTCCGGCTGGTCCCCTCCGGCCGGCAACGCAAAAATAGTATTGCGGGCACCGAAGAAGAGCCGGTCGCCGTGCCATGCCATGACGTTTTGCGGTGTGTTTAATCCGGGGATGGACCGCGCGACCTCACTTCCTTCCGTCGCGGCGGCGTTGCCGATCCACAGTGCACTGTGCTCTTCGGCCCGGGCCGTAACCAATAAATTGCGATCTGCGCCAACGCTGACACCCGTATAAGAGTTAAGGTCATTTGTTATGCGCTTCAGCGTCCCGTCGCCGTACGAAAGCCGCCAAAGCTGAGAGCCTTCGGGGCCCACCTGTGTAATAACCAGTGAGGAGTTATCGATCCAAGCGATAGCGCGGACGGGAATGTCAACGATGCGCATTTTCCCGTCCGTCGTATCGGCCAACACCAGCCGCGAGGCGCTTACGGTTCCGCTGCTGTTGCCTTCTCCCGTCGTCACATATGCGATCAGCTTTCCGTCCGGCGACCATGCGGGCCGGACGTTTTCATTGCCCGGCTGCACGATAGTAGCGAGATGGAGATCCGGCAGCTTTCCTGTGAGCAAAACCTTCTGATTCCGCCCCTCGGCATCGGCAACGATCAGCGAGGTCGGATTGGTGTCTATGTTTGAACGGATGAAAGCCATTCGACGACCATCCGCAGACCATCCGACAGGGCTGTAAACATCGTCCACCAGGAGCTTCGGTGTTCCTCCAAGGAGCGGGACGCGCCACAGCGAAGGCGGTGTACTGATGCTTCTGGGCACACGCAGGAAATCGACGAAGTTGTTGTCCGGAGTGATGGTCAAGCCCCGCATAAAAGATTCGCTTTGCGGTGCGACGATCTGGACGTTACTCGACGTCGCAGTCTGACGAATCCATAGACCTCCCCTGCTGACATACGCGACGAATTTGCCGTCCGGAGAAATTGCAGGTTGCGCGGCATCTCCGCTGGAGGTGACCTGCTCGACTTGCACGTCCGGAGCGGATGTGGTCGCATTCGGAGTCCGCCGTGTTCCGAGAGTATAGAAAACGACGGCCAGGACCAGCACCAACGCGACCGCACCAACCGCGACTCCCGCACGGTGCCTCTTCAACAACGCCGTCGCGACTGCGGCGTCCGAGGAACTCGACGGGGATTCGCTCGTTGCCTGCGACAGAGAGGAGGCCGATTGCGGCATCAGGTTCCCCACCGCAACCGATACCGCAACTTCGGATGCGGACACCGAGCCGGAATCCCGATCGCGCTTCAGCCGTTTGAGATCGGATAGGATCTCCGCGGCACTCTGGCACCTCACATCACGATCCTTCTCAAGCGCTTTCATGATCAGCCGATCCAGATCCGCCGGCGTGTCCGGAATCAATAGCGCAGGACGCACCGGAGTCTTGCCAAGGATTTCGTGGAAAATAACGGCCGAACTGGAACCGCGGAATGGCGCCATGCCGGTGACGGCCTCATAAAAGACGACGCCAAGAGAGAACAGATCGCTTCGGGCATCAAGGTTCTCCCCCCTCGCCTGTTCCGGTGACATGTACGCAACAGTGCCCAGCGTGACTCCATGGTCCGTCAATGGCGTTGCATCCGGCGGCAGGGACTGCCGGACTTCCATTTTCGCCAGACCGAAATCGAGGAGCTTCGCTCGGTTCCGGTTCAAGACGAAGACGTTGCCTGGCTTGATGTCTCGATGCACGACGCCGGCGCGATGCGCCGCATCGAGTCCGTCTGCCACATCGATCGCCAGCGTCAACAACTCGTCGAGTGAAAGCCGCCGGGTCTGAAGAATATCCCGCAGCGATTGCCCTTCGAGCCACTCCATAGCGATGAAGGGCTGCCCGTGATGTTCGGCGATTTCGTGAATCGTGCAGATGTTTGGATGATTCAGCGCCGACGCCGCTCGCGCCTCGCGCCAGAACCGTTCGACTGCTATCCGGTCTCTGGCGAAGTCGTGCGAAAGAAATTTCAGTGCGATCTTACGGCCGAGCGTGAGGTCATCCGCCAGGTAAACGACTCCCATTCCACCTCTGCCCAACAGTGAAAGGATGCGATAGTGACTGACGTTGTCCCCAGTGTTCATCTCTGCGTCGAGGTCGGGAGTATAGCGGACCAGGAAAGCCAAGTCCACGGCGGGCGGCGATCGCGCCAGGACGACACGGCAAAAAATCGCGTTCGTCCGGAATTTAACGACTCGCGATTCTTAACTTTTGTGCCCTTTGCGGTTAATTTTCCTTCACAGGCCCGCCATGAACTCGTGTATGCGCTTGAGCCCTTTATCGAGCTGCTCCATGGACGTCGCGTACGACATGCGCACGTGGTCGTTTGTTCCGAAGGCTTCGCCGGGCGTCACCGCCACATGGACCTTCTCCAGCAGCTTGGCCGAGAAATCCACGCTGTCCTTGATACCGCTGCGTCCAAATGCGGCTGAAATATTCGGATAGGCGTAGAACGCTCCTCCAGGCTCCGCGCATTTCACACCCGGAATCGCGCGCAGACGATCGAGAACGAACGTCCGGCGTTTCGCGTACTCCGCCAGCATGATTCCGACAGACTCCTGAGGTCCGGTGAGCGCCTCGAGCGCGGCCTTCTGCGATATCGAGGTGGGATTCGACGTCGAATGGCTCTGAAGCTTCACGATGGCGCCGATGATCTCGGGCAAAGCGAGAACATACCCGATTCTCCACCCGGTCATCGCGTAAGTCTTCGAAATAGAGCCTGCGATGATGATATGGCTCTTCAAATCGGTGTGCGAGGCGACGGAGAACGGTTTCCGGCCGTCGTACAGAAAGTGCGAGTAGCACTCATCCGACAATAGAAAGATATCGCGTTCCGAGCAAAGTTTTGCGATGCGACCGAATTCCTCGTTATCCAGGACCGCGCCGCTGGGGTTATTGGGTGAATTCACCACCACCATGCGGGTACGCGGCGTCAGCGAACGCGCCAGGAGGTCGGCTGTCAATCGGAAGCCCTCCGACTCTTTGGTTGCAACAAATATCGGATTGGCGTTCACGTAGCGCGCGATATCGCCGAACGTCACCCAGTACGGTGTGGGGATGATCACGTCTTCGCCTTCATCGACGATCGCCGAAAATATGTTGAACAGCGCGTGCTTGCCGCCGAAATTGACGACGCATTCGCCGATGTCGTACCTCGAGCCGAAATCGCGCGCATGCTTATCGACGATCGCTTTCTTCAGCTCCTTGATGCCGCCGATCGCGGTGTACTTCGTGAAGTTTTCCTGAATGGCCCGGATGCCCGCCTGCTTCACGTTCTCGGGGGTTGGAAAGTCGGGCTCGCCAGGTCCGAAATCGACCACGTCGAGGCCTTGCTCCCGGAGCTTGATCGCCGCTTCCATGACGGCCATCGTTTTTGATACTGAAATGCGCGAAATTCGAGTCGCCAGCTTCATTCGTTATTCTTTCTCTTTCTTGAATCTCTGTTTCAAACGGTTCTCTACGATGTCCGGAACCAGCCCCTTGACCGATCCACCCAGCTCCGCAATTTCCTTCACGAGCCTCGAGCTGAGATACGAGTAATTCTCGGCCGGCATCATAAACACAGTCTCGATTTCCGGCGCCAGACGGCGGTTCATCAGCGCCATTTGAAACTCGTATTCATAGTCCGTGACTGCACGGATTCCCCGGACGATGACCTGAGCCTTTTTCTGTTTGGCATAGTCCACCAGCAGACCATGAAATACATCGACTTCCACGTTTTTAAAACGCGGCTTCAGAATCTCATTCATGATCTGAATGCGTTCTTCGACGGTGAAGAGCGGCGCTTTCTGCGCATTGGTCAGAATCGACACAATGACATTATCGAACAAGCGGGCGCTGCGCTCGACGACATCGACATGGCCGAACGTCAGCGGATCGAATGAGCCGGGATAGATCGCGGTCGTCACATCATCTCCGGCGTATAGAATGCCAGCGCAGCATCACCTTGCACAAGAGATCGGATTTTCCTGAGCCTTCCGGCGGCCTCGGGCAGATCTTTTCGTTTCGAATGTTCAAGGACGAGCAAATCGCCGTTGAAGTGATTCAACGTGGCTTCATACAGGTCATCGCGATCATACGGCGGGTCGACAAAGGCGATATCGACGGCACCGACGATCTCAAACGCCTTTCGGATATCCATTTCAAAAACCTTGAATCCTTCCTGAATGTCCAGTTCTTGCAGGTTCTCCCTTATCATCCGGCAGGCCTTGCGTGATTGCTCCACGAAGTAGACCAGCGCCGCTCCGCGGCTGATGGCCTCGAGACCGATCGCGCCCGTTCCGGCGCATCCATCGAGGAAAGTGGCGCCTTCGACGCGAACTCCTAATATATTAAACACCGTCTCGCGTAGCTTGTCGCTCGTCGGCCGCAGTCCGGATGGCGGTGTTCCTTTAAGGCGCCGGCTGCCAAATTTTCCGGAGATGATACGCATCTCATCCCACCGTCACAAACCGTGTCCGGGCTGAGAGCGCGTCGATCAAACGCTCCCGCTCTCCGGACCGTTCCGCCCAGCGTTCGGCTTCCTGCTTTGCGAGCGACAGCAGATCACTATCGAGCATCAGATTCGCAACTTTAAATTCCGGCATTCCCGACTGGCGGGTGCCCGCCATTTCGCCCGGTCCTCGCAGCTGAAGGTCTACCTCGGCCAGCCGGAAGCCGTCGGTGGTCGAAACCATCGCCTGAATGCGCTGCCGTGCAACGTCGTTCAGGCGTGCGGGTGTCATCAGAATGCACAGGGATCGATGCGGCCCCCGCCCCACTCGTCCGCGCAACTGATGCAATTGAGCAAGGCCGAATCTCTCCGCGTGTTCGATGAGCATGACGGTAGCGTTCGCCACATCCACACCCACTTCGATAACGGTGGTTGAAACCAGAATGTGGATCTGTCCCGCGGCAAATGCGGCCATCGTCGCTTCTTTTTCGTCAGACTTCAAACGCCCGTGGAGAAGCGCCACACGCCGCCCTTTGAAGGTCTCCGACAACTTCTTGAAGCCTTCCGTCGCGGATTTGAGATCGACTTTTTCCGATTCCTCGATCACCGGATAAACGGCATAGACCTGCCGCCCCTGTTCCAGTTCATCGCGTATGGTGCGGTAGATCCGTTCTGCATCACGATCAATCGCATGGATCGTCCGGATCGGCGTGCGGCCGGGCGGCATTTCGTCAATGACGGAAAGATCGAGGTCTCCGTACAAGGTCATCGCGAGAGTCCGCGGAATCGGCGTTGCCGTCATCACGAGAGTGTTCGGATTGTCCCCTTTCGCCATCAGCTGCAGCCTCTGCACTACGCCGAAACGATGTTGCTCATCCACAATGACAAGCCCCAGGTTCTTGAACCTGGTATGTTCTTCAACCAGAGCGTGAGTGCCGATGATGACGTCGATTTCGCCCTCGCCGATTTTCTCGATCAGTTCCTGCTTCTCCGCTTTTTTGATTCCCCTCCGAACCACGCCGATCCGGTAATTCAAGGGTTCCAAGATCCGCTTGGCGTTGATGAAGTGCTGTTCGGCAAGAATCTCGGTCGGCGCCATCAAGGCCGCCTGATAGCCATTCTCGACGGCAATGACAATGGATTCAAAGGCGACGATTGTTTTGCCGCTCCCGACGTCGCCCTGCATCAAACGGATCATCGGATAGGGCGCCTTCAGATCATCCACGATTTCTTTCAAAACGCGCTTCTGCGCGGCCGTCGGATGAAACGGCAGAATCTTTTTAACCCGTTCGCGCGTGCGGTCCCGGGTCTCGAAGCGCACGCCGTTCAGCGAGCGAGTCTGGCCGCGCCGCAACGCATAGATCAACTCGAGTAAGAAAAACTCCTCAAAGATCATCCGCCGGTGATAGGGCGAACGGCGCTGATTCAATTGGTCGAGATTGTCTTTCGCTATGGGAAAGTGAATGCGTTCAAGACTCAGGCGAAGATCCGGAAACCCGTGGTTTGTACGAACGTCGTCGGGCAGTGGATCGGGTACATCTTTTGTCAGATCCGCCAGCGCGGCCGCGACGATCCGCCGCATCTGCCGGCTGGTGATCCCAGCGAGTTCTTCATAGATCGGTACATAACGGCCGATATCCAGCGAGTTGGATTGGTCGCCTGTGTCGATTAACTCAAATTCAGGATTGAAGAACACAAACCTGGATTCATACCGGTCGAAATCGACACGCCCGAACAGAACGACCTCGCGGCCGGCATTGAAATCGCGCGTTTGCAGGTAATTTCCATGGAACCACTTGGCGTGAACGAAACTGGTGCCGTCGGTGAGTATGACATCCAGAATGCGGCCTCGAGTTCTGGTCTGGAGCACGCTGCTGCGATATACGCGGGCGTGAACCGCGGCATCCTGTCCGATCTTCAACGAAGCCAGGGGAACAAAGTTGGCGCGGTCCTGATATGCCTTCGGGATATGGAGGAGCAGATCCTCAATCGTGCGGATACCACGCGACACCAGCAGCGATGCGCGCCGCGGACCCACCCCCTTGATGTATTGGACGTCCGAGTCTAGTCGAAGCATACAAAAGAGAAAAGGAACACAAGAAGCACAAGAGGCACAAGACATATTCTTGTGCCTCTTGTGCTTCTTGTGTTCCTTTCTATTTCGCTGTCGCCTGTTGGGCTCGTGCTTGCAGGTATGCCTTCATGAATGATTCCAGGTCGCCATTCAGGACGCGATCCACATCACCGGCTTCGACCTTCGTCCGCGTATCTTTCACAAGCCGGTATGGCTGCAGCACATACGACCGGATCTGGCTTCCGAAAGCGATGTCCAGCTTGCTGTCTTCGATCACCTTTGACTCCGCTTTTTTCTTGTCCACCTCGAGCTCGAACAATCGGGCGCGCAGAACTTTCATGCAGACGTCACGGTTCTTGTGCTGCGAGCGTTCGTTCTGGCACTGGACGACGATATTGGTGGGGATGTGCGTGATGCGTACGGCCGAGTCGGTGGTGTTGACATGCTGGCCGCCCTTTCCGGACGAGCGGTAGGTATCGACTCGAAGATCTTTCGGATCGATGACGACCTCGATCTTGTCGTCGACTTCCGGGTAGACGGCGACAGATGCGAAGGACGTGTGCCTCCGTTTGTTTGCATCGAAAGGCGAAATGCGCACCAGGCGGTGGACGCCGGTCTCCGAGAGCAGGTAACCATACGCGTATTCGCCGATGATATTGAGCGTCACGGATTTGATGCCTGCTTCATCACCGTTCTGATAGTCGAGCATCTGCGTCTTGAAGCCGCTCTGTTCCGCCCACCGCAGATACATGCGCATGAGCATCTCTGCCCAGTCTTGCGCTTCGGTGCCGCCGGCGCCGGGATGGATGTTGACAATCGCGTTCAGCTGGTCGTTTTCGCCCGAGAGCAGCACTTTGGTTTCGAGGCGTTCGACAAATTTCTCAGTGTCGCCGAGCTGAGAGGAAAAATCATTAAGCACTGGCTCGCCTTCGCGGGCCAGTTCCATAAAGGCCTGAACGTCGTCAATGCGCTGCGTTACCTGGCGATCGAGTTCGACTGTCTCTTCAAGGCGGGCGCGTTGTTGAAGGATTTTGCTGGAACGATCCTGATCCGACCAGAAATTGGGCTCCGCGATCTGCTTCTGCAAGTCGTCAAGCTGCTGTTGCCGGGTACGGGCGTCAAAGAAACCTCCGGACGTCCTCGCTGCGTGATTTCAATTGTGTGAATCGTTCAATAAGCTCTTCGAGCATTCGACCTCCAAGCCAGCAGAATAATGGCGGCCAGCACATTTAGATATGCGAAAACGTCGCCGTATTCGGTGTAGAACGTCCGATCGGTCCGGAACTGTGCACTTCCGTCCAGAATCATGCGCTCGCCGATCGGCGTCTCAGACTCAATTTTGCCATAAGGATCGATAATTGCGCTGATTCCTGTGTTGGCCGTGCGTACCATCCAACGGTGGTTCTCCACCGAACGCACGACGCCCATGCGCAAATGCTGGTACGGTGCGGACGATTGGCCGAACCAGCCGTCATTGGTAATGACTACGATCAATTCGGATCCCTTCTTCACGAACTGCCGTACAAGGTCCGGGAAAATGCTTTCGTAACAGATCGCCGTCGAGATCGGATGGCCATCCATCGGGCTGATCGTATAGTCGGTTCCCGGCACGAATTCTCCGACTTCCCGGGTCAGGCTGGAGGCGAAAAACAGAAGGTTTTTGAACGGCACGTACTCGCCGAAAGGAACCAGATGCATCTTGTCGTACCGGGATACCTGGTCTCCTTGCGGGTTCAGAAGAGCCGCGCTGTTCGACGGTTCATCCCCCTTCGCGTCAATATAGCCTATGAGAAAATAGGCGCCGAGTTTGCGCGCCATATTCTGCATACGTGTTCGAAATCCGGTATCACTCAGGTAAAAGGGAGCCGGCGTTTCAGGCCACACGACAAGCTTTGGTTTGGCGGTATCCCGGGTCGATAGCGCGCCGAGTTCATCGAGCAACTGATCGGAATCCGGTTTCTGCCAGGGTTGATCGAGGGGAATATTGGTTTGCACCAGGCGAACCGCCACAGGATCACCGGAGGGCGTCCTCCCCAGCACGGGGAGAAACCAGGAAACCAGAACGATCGCCCCGGCCACCGCAGCCGCGGCTTGGCTGCGCTGCAACAAGGCGTATGCGATCAGACTGCTCACAAATGCTGCCAGGAAAGACAGACCATAGATGCCGGTCCACGCCACCATCTGCAGAATGCCGGCATAGGGAACCAGAGAATAGCCCGAAAGCATCCAGGGAAAACCCGAAAACAGGATCGATCGAAGCCACTCGACGGTGACCCACACGGGGGCGGCGAAGAACAAACCAGCGGCCCCGAATTTATGCAGCGCGAGGTGCAGGCCGAGCGCGAATAGGACAAAGTACAGGGCGTACATGAGAGCAAACAGCGCGCCCACACCTACTGACAGCGGGACCGACAGACCGCCGTAGATGGTCATGGTTTCGGTGATCCAGTAGAAGGTGCCGGAAAAGAACACAACGCCTGCGATGTAAGAGGCCAGCACGGTTTGAGCGACGGATTTTGCCTTGGCGATGGCAAAAATCAGCGGGCCGAGCGCGATCCAAGCCAGGGGATACAGGTCGGGCTTAGGTAGCGATAGAACCAGCAGAACCCCGGAAATTGCTGAAATCAGATATGTAGTCGCGGGCTTCTGCCCGCGTTCGGAGTTCGGGCGCGGGCTAAAGCCCGGGACTACATGCCCGATTTTGTCGGGGGGCGAAGCCAGTGTCATTTACCCAGTATAGGTTGATTCGGACAGCGCTTCGCGGAGTGCGATTCACTTTTTGGGCTGCGGGTCGTACTTTTCGTTTTTGAGCTTCTGCTTTACTTCTTCGGCTTCGGCCATATCGGTGAACGGTCCCACACGAACACGATACCAAGGGTTTGGATCACCGTCGGCCGGCGCGAGAATAAGCGCCCGGAATCCCTTTTTTTTCACTTCATCCAGAAGTTTGTAAGCGTCAGCGGCTTTTTTCAATGCCCCGATCTGATAACTGATCGCATTTGCCGGAGCGGGCGGCGGAGGCGGGGGTTTAACGGCGGACGGTTCGGGATCGGGGCCGGTTTTCTCAGGTGGATCGAGTGTTGCCGGCGCCGCTGCGGGCTCCGGATCAGGCTCCGCTTTGAGCTGGGGCGCCGGCTGCAGCGCAGCAGTCTGATCCTGTTTCTTGACGGAATCGTAGAACGTGAAATCCTCCTTCTCTTCCTTGGGCGCCGCCTTGGCTTCAGCCTTACCGGATGCGGTCGAAGCGGATGCCAGTTTCTGCCCCTCCGCCCGTCCGACGAGCATGCCCAGAATGAAGAAAATCGAGCACAACATCACGATGCCGGTAAATACGAAAAGCGTGAAGGTGTGCCCTTTCCACGTCGTCTGCTCTTCCATCATTTTCTGTCTCCATCTCGCGCCTTTATGAAGTAATCCATGATGTCGATTGGCAGCGGGAAGATGATTGTGGTGTTCTTCTCCGCGCCGATCTCCGTCAGGGTCTGGAGGTATCGGAGTTGCAACGCCACCGGCTGCGCCGCGATGGTATTGGCCGCCTCGGCTAAGGTCTTCGAAGCTTCGAACTCGCCTTGCGCGTGAATAACTTTCGCCAGCTTTTCCCGTTCGGCTTCGGCCTGCCGCGCCATTGCGCGCTGCATGTTTTCCGGGAGATCGACGCCTTTCATTTCAACCAGTGCCACCTTGATACCCCACGGATCGGTGTGCTGATCCAGAATTTCCTGCAGCCGCTGGTTCAGCTTTTCCCGCTGGCCGAGAAGATCGTTCAACACGACCTCGCCCAGTACGGATCGCAGTGTCGTCTGGGCAAGCTGCGACGTTGCGTACAGATAATTCTCTACCTCGACGATGGCCCGCCTCGGGTCCACCACGCGAAAGTAAATAACCGCATTCAGCTTGACGGTGACGCTGTCCCGAGTAATGACGTCCTGGGTCGGCACATCCAGCGTGATCGTGCGCAGGCTGACGCGCATGATGCGGTCGATCGGCCAGAGAACCCAGACCAGGCCCGGCCCTTTCGGCTCGGGCAGCAGCCGCCCGACGCGGAAGATCACCCCGCGTTCATATTCACGGAGGACGTTGATGGAGTTGAAGAGCCAGATCAGGACGATGATGACGGCGAACAAGAGCACGGGAGTCATATCCATGGGGGAGTTGTCCTTTCTGTTGTGGGCTACAGTCTATAACGTATTGGAAATTCGAAATTGGAAGTTGGAAATTGGA
>DASXLG010000132.1 GCA_036496425.1 Terriglobia bacterium
GCAATGTTCGGTGAGTTCTTTGGACGAAATGCGGCGGCGCGCCAGGGCGCGGGCGGCTTGGGAGAGCGTCCAATCGGCGGGGTCGGCGGACAGAGTTGTTATGGACAATCGGGCGGCTGCCGCTCCGGAAAGCAAACCACGCCGTGTCACTATTTCAGTGTCCGCGGTTGGACGCCGGCCGGCGGATTCAGCACGAATTTTTCCGCGGTTATTTCGGGCGTGTTCAATTTCAAATCCATCAGGGTGAGGATCACTTCATAGCCGTCCTTCGGCCGCTGGATATCGATGAGACCCGGAAATTTTATTCCGCCGTAGCTTTTCCAATTTAAGTATGTTGTGTCGCTAGCGATGCTGCCATCCGGACCGAATGTTTTTTGACGGGAAATATCGAGCGTGTAACGATCGAAATACACGTTGCGAACCAGTTTGAGCCCATCGCCCGCGCGCTGGATCATCATCAAAATGTAAACGGCATCGGTTTCATTGGTGTCGTCTTCGAGAACTGTCAGATCGGTTTTGGGGTCTGGCGGCCTGATCAGGAGCGCGGTGAGGAATGCGGCCGGCCGCAAGTTCTCGAGCTTGTTCTGGGACGCCGACGGCGGCGCATCGTTGCGGCCTTCCAGAAATTGATTTTTCAGAGGGATGGACACGCGAAACTCATTGTGGATCGAGACCATGTCGAATGCCGTGCCATGTATGGCAGGCTCGAGGGCGATGACGCGCATCTGGTCGGGTTTGCGGTACAGGACATAGCCGATAACGCTGGTGTAATCGGTAACCTTGCCACCATAGAGACTGCCGACCGAAGGCGCCATGTCGACTTTCAAGTTGAAGGATTCGATCGGATCTGAAACGTTGTGAATGCGCTGGACTAATTGCTCCTTGGTGGCGCTTAATAATGGCCTGTTTTCTTTTTCACCGGGAGGCTTGACGGTACGCCTGCGCACGAGGCAGGCAGGTTCGAAAGCCACAGCGGCGAAAATGATCCAGGCCAGATTACGCCGCAGGCGAAACGAGTACACCTCTGCAGTTTAGTAGACGCGGTATAAACTACGCTCTGAACTCTATATGCCGCGTCGAATCTTAGTCATCCTGTCGGCTGTTGCCGTAACTGCAGCGTACGCCCAATTGAACAAGGAGCGCGGAAATGGCCCGCAAGGAGTTCCGGAACTGAATTTTTTCGAGCACCGGATCGGCTTCGATCATGCGGAGGGAATCGCCGTTATGGACATGAACGGCGACGGGCGGCCAGATCTGGTGAGCGGCGCCTATTGGTACGAGAATCCGGGACCGGCGGGCGGCGAGTGGAAGCGGCAGCAGTACCGTACTGTGGAAATTACCGGTGAATTCGTTTCGGATTGCGGCGAGTGGGCTGTGGATGTCAACCACGATGGAGCGGTCGATCTAGTGACGGTGGGTTGGCAGAGCGATGGGCTTTGGTGGTATGAGAATCCCAAAAAAGCGGGAGCGCTGTGGCAGCGGCACTTGATCGCGCACACCGTGAAGACAGAAGGCGGCTGGATGGCGGACTTGAATGGCGATGGCAAACCGGAACTGGCGCTTGGCCACTACGGACATTCCGGCGTGATTTGGGTCGATTTTTCCGGCCCGGAACCGAAAGTGCACAACGCCGGGGGATCTGAACAGGACGGCCATGGTATCGGCATCGCGGATATCGATGGAGACGGCAAGAACGATCTTCTGACGCCTTTTGGCTGGTTCAAAAATATCGACGCGAATCAGGACAAGTGGGAATGGCGCGGGGAGTGGAAGCTAGGCGAATCCGGATTTCCGATTATCGGTTATGACGTGAACCACGATGGGAAGACCGACGTGATTTACGGGCGCGGGCACAGCTATGGTTTGTATTGGCTGGAGCAAGGCCCGAATGGCGAGTGGAAGAAACACACGATCGACGAATCGTTCTCGCAGGTCCACGTACTGAAGCTGGTGGATATCGACGGCGACGGGCAGATGGAACTGCTGGCGGGCAAACGTTATCGCGGGCATAACGGCAACGATCCGGGCTCTTACGATCCGCTGGTGATTTATTACTACAAGATCGACCAGGCAGGGAACTTCACGCGCGTGCCCGTTTCTGTCAATGGAACCGCCGGCGGCGGAACGCAGTTCATTACGGAAGACCTGGACGGCGATGGCGACCTGGACATCGCGGTTGCCGGGAAGACGGGAATTCACCTGCTCGAAAATTTGAAGGTGAACAAAGTACCGCGTGAACAACGCGAACGCGAAACTTTGCTGTACAAAGAATGGCCTTTCAAGGGCGAGGGCGGCGAAATTCCGGCGAAGCCATAAGGCACCCGCTAGGAGTGTCCTTCTTGCGGCGAAGTAGGAGCGACGTTGGATGCCTCACCGCCGCCATACTCCTTTTCCGCTTCCGCGCTTCGGCCGACAAGACGCAGCGCGGCGGCGGTGACATGCTCGGCGGTAAATCCGAAATTCTTCATGATCTGATCGCCGGGCGCGGACGCCCCGTAATGATCCACCGCGATGATGGTTCCTTCGTCGCCGGCCCAGCGGTCCCACCCGAGACTTGCGCCCGCCTCAACCGTCACGCGCTTCTTCAGCTTTTTCGGCAGGACGCTCTCGCAATAGGCGCTCTCCTGTTTTTCGAACAGGTACCAGCTCGGCATGCTCACTACGCGCGCTTTTACGCCATAGCCTTTCAGCTTTTCCTGCGCTTTCATACACAGCGCGACTTCCGATCCGGATCCAATCAGGATGAGTTCCGGGGCGCCGCCTTCGGCTTCGGAAAGGATGTACGCGCCCTTTGATGCGTCTCCGTTCTTGACGTTGGCGCGACTCAAGTGGGGGACGTTTTGACGAGTCAGAGCAAACAGCGTAGGACCATCGTGGGCGATGGCAACAGCCCAGCATTCGGCTGTTTCGGTGGCATCGGCGGG
>DASXLG010000133.1 GCA_036496425.1 Terriglobia bacterium
TAAATAGACGTAGAACCATCGCCGGCACTGGGTTTCAGCCGATCATGCCGCTCAAACCGCCGTCATTTCTGGCTTGAGTCTTTAACGTTTTGTTACGATAGCTGTGGCATTAGTTTTCAGCGCAGCACTCTCATGAAACACCCGTCTCAATTGCGTTTGGCGATGGCACAAATTAACGTCGTGGTCGGTGATATCGACGGAAACGCGCAAAAATGTCTGGAATGGATCGATCGGGCGCGCGCCGCCGACGCGGACATCGTGACGTTTCCCGAGCTGGCATTGACGGGTTATCCGCCCGAAGATCTTTTGCTGAAGCCGCAGTTCATCGACGCCAACCTCGCTGCGTTGGATAAAGTCGTCGGCCGAACACGAGATATTGCGGCCATCATCGGCTTCGTCGATCGCCGGGACGACATTTTCAATGCCGCTGCGATTGCGCAGAACGGGCAGCTCGTTACCACCTACCACAAGATTTACCTGCCGAATTACGGAGTGTTCGACGATTTCCGTTACTTTCAGCCGGGCAACGGCTGCCCTGTACTGCAGTTGGGACGCGTGACGATCGGCGTGAGTATTTGCGAGGACATCTGGTATCCCGACGGCCCGGTCTTTCAACAGGCAATTTCGGGAGGAGCGGAAGTCATTATCAATATTTCGTCGTCTCCCTATGACGCCGGGAAGCGCCGATGGCGCGAACGGATGCTGGCGACCCGCGCATCGGACAATACCGTCATTGTTGCCTACAACAATCTGGTCGGCGGGCAGGACGAACTGGTTTTCGACGGCGACAGCCTGGTTTTTGACGAAAACGGCGATCTGATCGCCCGCGGCAGGCAGTTCGAGGAAGACTTGATTCTCGTCGACCTCGATGTTGAATCTGTTTTTCGAAAGCGCCTTCACGATCCCCGAAGACGCCAGCAGAAATTCAGTGTGCCGAAGCCGCCGGAAGTGTTCTCCCTGGCGGCGCGATCGACCAAACACGGTCCAATGCCGCCTGCGCCACAACCGGAACCGCTTTCTGAAGACGCTGAAATTTATCGCGCACTCGTTGTCGGCACACGCGATTACGTCATCAAAAATGGCTTTAAGAAAGTGGTGCTCGGCCTGAGTGGCGGCATCGACTCTGCATTGACCGCATGCGTCGCCGTCGATGCCCTTGGAAGCGCCAATGTCGTTGGTGTGCTGATGCCCTCGGAGTTCTCATCGCGCGGAAGCATTGAGGATGCCGAGCAGCTCGGAAAGAATCTCGGCATCGAGCTTCTGACGATTCCGATCAGCGACGTTTTGCACTCCTTCACGACTGCACTGAAAGCAGGATTTAAAGGAGCGAAGCCGGACGTCACCGAAGAGAATATTCAGGCCAGAATCCGTGGCACTTATTTGATGGCATTGTCCAACAAGTTCGGCTGGCTGGTGTTGAGCACCGGTAACAAAAGCGAGATCAGTACAGGCTATTGCACTCTTTATGGGGATATGGCGGGCGGTTTCGCGCTGTTGAAGGACGTGATGAAGACCACGGTGTATCGATTGGCCGAATATTGCGGCCGCATCCCAAGGGCTACTATCGATAAGCCACCCTCCGCGGAATTGCGGCCGGACCAGCTCGACACCGACAGTTTGCCGCCGTACGAGGTGCTCGATCCGATTCTGAAGGCATACGTCGAAGACGATCGCAGTTTCTCGGAAATGATCGATATGGGTTTCGAGGAACAGTTGGTGCACCGCGTGATTCGCATGGTGGATACCAATGAATACAAACGCCGTCAGGCCGCGCCCGGAGTCAAAATCACGCGGCGCGCGTTCGGGCGCGACCGGCGAATGCCGATCACCAACAGGTTCAGATAACACAATGGATAAGCCGTTTGCGATTCTCGAGCAATGGGTGAAAGAGGGCCGAATCCATCTGTCGGCGGAGCCGGCACGCCTGACGGTTGAAGAAGAGCTGCGCGATTTCCCGTCCGATATGCCCGCTGGAATGTCGGATTCGGAACTGTTCGAATTTGCGATGAAGGACGTCAAGTCGCTTGGCTGGAGCGCGGTGCCGCTTCACGCCAGACCGCCGGTTGAAATCCAGGGGCAGGACGAGGAGAAGGAAGCGTTATGGGTGCTCGAGCAGTTTTTGCGGAGCGGCAACGACGATTTCGAGAACTCCGGTGAATACATCGAAGGGTCCGTCCAGCCACAAGGCCGCCTCTACTTGCACGATCTACGTTCGGGCCGGTTCTCCGTCCAGGCGCACCTGGACCTCCATGGCTTGAATCAGCAGGAAGCGCGGTTTGTTCTCGAAGAATTTCTGTTCGAAGCGGTCCGCAGAGGATTCACCTGCGTCCGGGTGATCCATGGCCGCGGCCGGCATTCCGAAAAAGACCAGCCGGTCCTGAAGGAGAATATTCAGCGCTGGCTTTGCACCCGGCGGATGAGCCGCCGCGTCGTCGCTTACACTTCCGCCCGCCGCTGCGATGGCGGCGGCGGTGCCGTCTATGTGCTTTTGAGGAAGTGAACGCGATCCGCAGGCGCGCATAAAGACGACAGAAAGTGCGAGCGCGTTCCAAGATCGTTATTGCGGCGGCGGCACACCACAACAACTCGCGCACCCTGCTGCACCATCGACTCCAGTTCGGTCTTAATGCGCCCGAGCATATGCGCGGCCTCGCGTGTCTGGATGGACGCGTCGTATAAAGGTTCAAGTAAATCCGCCAGGACAATGGCGTTGGGATGAGAATGTTTCAACGACGCCACTGCGGCCTCGTCGATCTCGTCATCACAGACATACACAATCAACTGGCCCGTTTGTACTGCTGTTGCGATCATTTCTTCATCACGCGAAGCACGCCCATCACCTTGCCGATGACTTTGAACGTTGCCGCCTCGCTCCTTTCGATTTCGATGGGACGATATGCAGGGTTTTCGGCTTTCAGGGATATCCGGTCGCCCGTCATGTAGAACCGTTTGACAGTCGCCTCTTCACCGATGAGAGCGACAACAATCTCACCATTCAACGCAGTGTCCTGAGGATGCACAAGAACATAATCCCCATCCAAAATATGAGCGCCTTCCATGCTGTTGCCCTGAACCTTCAGCAGGAAGGCGCCCGCTGGAGCCCAGTCTTTTGGGAGTTGGATTATGTCTTCGATGTTTTCCTGTGCCAGCAAAGGCGGTCCGGCAGCAACCCGTCCCAACACTGGAACCGTCAGGCCTTCTGCGGATTGCTGGCGCGAGGACGCTGGAACGGAGAGCGAACGCGATTGATATCGCTTTTTTTGGAGGAAGCCCTTCCGTTCCAGCGCCGAAAGATGATCCTGGACCGTCCCAGGATAAATCTCGAAGTGCCGCGCAATTTCCCGGATCGACGGTGGATAGCCGTTATCTTTCAAATGGTTATCGATGAAATCCAGAATTGCCTGCTGTTTGTCTGTCAGCATGCCGGAGTTTATACCGTACATATGTACGGTATGTCAACATGCGTCTAAGCAAGCCAACTTGAACAGAGCTTTTGTGCAAAGCCCTTGCTCGCAAAGTGACACCATCTTAGTGTGCGTTCAGGAGGGCGCCTTGGAACGCGAGCGAGGCGTCGCTTTGATCCTGGCGTTGCTGGTGCTTTCGTTCCTCACGATTCTCGGCAGTGCTCTTCTGACGACGTCGACCATCGACATCTGGATCAGCGACAACTACAAAACTTCGACTGAAAATCTCTATATCGCCGAGGCGGGAATCGATAACGCTCGCCAGCTGTTGCGGACCTCGAATCTTTCGGCTTCTCAACTGCTGGCTGCGGCCGCGGGCCCGGATCATCAACTGTCAACTGCGACCGACCTCGCCACGTTGCTGGCGAGCGACGATCTGCCGCTGATTCCGTCCGATCCATCCATGCGATCCAGCGGCCAGCCGCTTCTGAACAGCTCCGGAGAGATTACCGGCTATTACTACGTCTGGCTGCGTAACGATAACGCGGACGGTACAGCTTCAACATTCGACACCAATCAAACGCTCACACTCATCAGCACCGCCTCGAACTGGGGACTGCACAAAGTGATCGAAACGACGGTGCAGAAGGGCGGCTTTCCGGACAATGCGAACGATTCCCGGATGCAATCGGCTGCCGGCCTGCAGAGCTTCGCGGCCGGCATCACCAGGCATGCGACGGACCTCTATTCCACAACGTCGATCACCGACTACGGCAGCGCCGCCCAATATAAGATTGCAGTCGTGAACGGAAACACAACCCTGGGGCCCGGCACGGGTTACGGAATTCTGCTTTGTCAGGGCGACTTGAACGTCGCCGGCAACTTCACCTGGAACGGTCTTATTCTGGTGATTGGGACGGGTAACGTGCATTGGAACGGATTTACCGGAACGGTCAATGGTGGTTTGTTCAACGGAGGGGTGTATAACGTGACCGACGCAGGACAGATCAGGCTGGCGAATCAACCGTTTCCCTACACTCCGATCGCGATTCAGGAAAGATGAAGAGGGAGCCACGAGAAGCACAAAAGGCACATGCGCATCTTGTGCCTTTTGTGGTTTCTGCTTATGCCTTGGCTTCGCGAGCTCTGCCGTTTGCTGCGGGATCTTCGAAGAGATACTTGACGCGGTTCTTGTAAATGAAGAGGTTCGGCTGCGTGTCGCGAGTGATCCGGATGATGTCTTTATCGTAGTACTCGATCCAGCCCCGCACCTCCTCGCCGTCGATCAGCTTCACGACGACGGATGTGCGGCTTTTCGAGAGCCGATCGATGTATTCGGCCTCGCGGTAAGTCTGCTCCGGAGCCGCTTGCCGCCGGTCGCGCCGGCTGGTGTATTCATGGGGTGTACGTATTGCCATGCCCCGCAGTATTCAGTTTTCGATGTTAAGATTCAAGAGTGAAGATTGAGGCACTTTTGTTCGATCTGGGTAAGGTCTTGATCGACTTCAACTTCGAGACAGGCGTTCAGGCTCTGCATGGTGCCTGCTCGATTTCCCGCGGCCGGTTTGAGGAAGTTTTATGGGATGAAACCTGGATCCAGCGCTACGAAAGGGGCGAGATCTCCACCGCCGAATTCCACACTTACCTGCGTGAGACCGCAGCCCTCGAAATGGATCTTCAGGGCTTTTGCAATGTCTGGTCGTCGGTATTTCTGCCCGGTTTGCTGGTCTCCGAAAAGCTCCTGGCTACTCTGAAAAGCAGATATCCCCTCATTCTGGTTTCCAATACGAATGAGGCGCACTTCGAATTCGTCCGCACTCACTATCCTGCCGTCGACTATTTCGAGCAGCACATTTTGTCGTATGAGGTTGGTTCTCTGAAGCCCGATCGCAAGATCTTCGAACAGGCTATCCGTGTTTCAGGGTGCCGTCCGGAGGCTCTTTTTTTCACGGACGACCGGGAAGAGAACATCCTGGCGGCGCGGGAACTGGGCATCCACGCGCACCAGTTCAAGACCGAGGCTCTGCTGATCGCAGCGTTGCAGGCCGCGGACGTCGAGATGGCGCATACGTAAAACCTTTTTAACGTCTGGAAGTTTTGTCTGATTTCCAAGTAGAATGGGACCGCTTGCCGTTCCAAAACTGAATTTAAGAGGCAAAAAGGTCGGCCAGATGTCCCGCTAAGGAACGTCTAACCTCGAGTTAATGAGCATTTTTGAGTTTTTCTTCAAATACAAACCCATCATTTACGAAAAGGGGCATCTCGCATTTCAACTGCTGGGTTCCCGTTGGCTGTTTCTTTTCTTCATCGTCGCGGCCGCTGCAGGCGCCTGGTTCGCATACCGGGCTGTGGCGCAGGATAAGTACTCCATCGGCCCCGTTGCGCTCAGAGCGTTCACCTTCACGGTCCTGGCTTTCATTTTCCTGCGGCCGGTCCTGAATATCTCCACGGTTCTGCCGCAAGAGAGCTACCTGGCTGTCGTGATCGACAATTCGGAAAGCATGAAGATCAAGGACGACGGCAAGGTTGCCCGGTCGGAAGAGTTGCAGAAGCAACTCGAGACGACAAACTTCATGAAGCGGTTGAACGACAAATTCAAGACCCGGGTCTATCGATTCGATGCGACGGCAGAGCGCATCGATCGTCCCGATCAAGTGAACTTCTCCGGTAAGCGGACCCGGCTCGAATCGGCTACCGATCTTTTACAGCAGGAACTGGGGACGGTTCCCCTATCCGGTGTCGTTCTGATTACGGACGGCGGGGACAATGCTTCGAAACAGTGGACCGAATCGCTGTCCAAACTCGAATCCAGGCATATCCCGTTCTACACCGTCGGTGTCGGTTCGGAGAACATTACGCGCGACGCGGAAATCGTGAAAGTGTCGGCGCCCCGATCCACACTCAAGGAATCCTCCGCAGCGGTGGACGTGTCGTATCGAAGCCACGGCTTCTCCGGGCGCAAGGCCACCATGTATGTTCGTGAGAACGGCGTTCTGCTCAAGACACAGCAGGTCACGCTGCCTCCGGACGGTGAGATTTCGGAAGCGACCATCGATCTGCCTGTGAAAAACGAAGGCGTCCGCCTTTTCTCGTTCTCGCTCGAGGAACCCGACGACCGCATTCCGGAAAACAACACGCTCAATGCGCTGGTGGAAATCAAGAACGATCATCCTCAGATCCTTTACATCGAAGGGGAGCCGCGCTGGGAATTCCGATACATCCGCCGCGCGCTGCAGGACGATCCGAATATCCGTCTGGTGACGTTGTTGCGGTCATCGCAGAACAAGTTCTACCGCCAGGGCCTCGACAAAGAAGAAACGCTCGCCGAGGGTTTTCCCAAGAAGAAGGAAGAACTGTTCGCATACAAAGGCCTGATCTTCGGCAGTATCGAATCGACCTTCTTCAGCCAGGAACAGCTGAAAATGGTGGTTGATTTCGTCAGCAACCGCGGCGGCGGCTTCATGATGCTGGGTGGCCGCAACTCCTACTCGGGTGGACATTATGAGAACAGTCCGATTGCGGACATCCTGCCCGTCCAGCTGGCCGCCGGCGACCGTACGCCTGTGGTCGGCCCGGTGAAGATGGTCGTTACCGATTACGGACGAACGAATCCGCTCATGAGGTTATCGCCCGACGCCAATGGGAACGTCGTTAAAGACTGGGCGGACCTGCCGCCGGTCAATGATTACAACAAGACTTTGGATGCCAAAGTCGGCGGAATCGTGCTGGCCCGGGGACAAGCCGCGCAGAAGGGCGGCGCGGACCCGATTCTTCTGGCGTATCAGCGCTACGGCCGCGGCCGCACCATGGCTCTGACGACAGGCAGCACCTGGCATTGGCAAATGGGGATGGATTCCAAGGATCAGACGCACGAGATGTTCTGGAAGCAGACTCTGCGCTGGCTGGTCAGCAACTCTCCGGACCCGGTGATGATCACGTCGGACAAAGACACCTATCTCCCCGGCGAGACTGTCCGCCTGAGCGCCGACATTTCGAACAAGAATTTCGAGCGCATGAACAATGCGAAGGTCGTTGCCAAAGTCACCAATCCGGACGGACTTTCCCAGACCATTCCGCTCGATTGGAATGGAGCGGCGGAAGGAACTTATCAGGCGGAGTTCAACGCGACGGGCGCCGGCGTGTACTCCATCGACGTTGAAGCCGCTCAAGGATCCGAGAATCTCGGCAGTAACCACTCCGCCTTCCAGGTTCAGGACCGGCCCGTGGAATTCTATAACCCCGCTCTCGACACACGGCTTCTTCAATCCGTCGCAACATCGACCGGCGGCAAGTATTACCCTCTTTCCAAAATGGGCGACATTCCGGACGATGCTCAGTACTTCGACGGTCAGTCGTCTTTCATCGAACAAAAAGAATTGTGGGATGTGCCGATCCTCTTCATGCTTCTTTGTCTCAGCCTCGGCGCCGAGTGGTTCTGGAGAAAGAGAAAAGGACTCGCATGAGGCATAGAGTTCTGTCTGTCTGCGCTCTGCTGCTGCTGCTTCTCATTGCATTGCCGGCAGCTGCCTTCGCCGAGTCGAGCGCTCTGATTCTCCAGGGTGTCGCGGGCAGTCCGGAACACGAAGCGAAGTTTGCCAAGTGGACGGTGGGGACCCAGAAAGCACTGATCGACAAGTTCGGCTTCTCTCAAAACCGCGTCATCGTCCTCGTCGATAAGCAGACAGCGCAGGCCGAGATTCAGAAGGCGTTCGTCACACTGAAGCAGCAGCTCAAGCCCGGGGACAGCTTCTTCCTGTTCATGATCGGTCATGGCAGCGCCGAAGACGGCGTCTACAAGTTCAATATCTTCGGGCCGGATTATACCGCCGACGATTACAACAAGCTGCTCGCGACTCTCAATGTCGGCCGGACTGTGATCGTTGCGGCGACGCCGTCGAGCGGCGCTGCGCTTGAGAAGTTTGCCGGCAAGAACCGCGTCGTGGTCACGGCTACCCGGAGCGGCCAGGAAGAGAACGATATCGTTTTCTACGATTACTTCCTCGAAGCGCTTCAGGGCACCGCCGCCGATGAAGACAAGGACCAGAAAGTCTCCGTCTGGGAAGCATTCAAATACGCGGTCAACGGTACGGATCGTTTCTATAAGGATGAAGGCCGCCTGTCCACCGAACATCCACAGATCGACGACAACGGAACCGAAAAGACCGACGCGAAGGCCAAAGAGCCGCCTATGCTCGCGCGGTCGACAAGCTTCGTTGTGGATCGTCCGCTCGTGTCGAGCGATCCGAAGATGCAGGCCCTGTTGAATGAGCGGAAGGAGATCGAGCAGAAGATCGATCAGCTCCGCATCGACAAAAACTCCGTGCCAGCCGCCGACTTCGACAAGCAGATGGAAGATCTGCTGGTCCAGCTGGCGCTCAAGAACCAGGACATCAAGCAGCAGGAGGCCAAGAAGTGAGAAAGTCCCTTCTTTCTCTGGTTCTTCTGCCGTTCCTTCTGTTGAGTTGCGGAGCGCTCTGGCAATCGGAAAAGAAGGGGCCGGTCGAACTCGCGCGGACAGGTATGTACAAGGATGCCGCGGCCGAGCTCGAACCGATGGTGGCGAGCGGCAATTTCGATCCCGTCGTCGTCGAGAGTCTTTATTACTCCTGGATCCGCACCGGCGATTACACCAAGGCGCGGGAAAAGTTCGACGTCTGGGCCAGGTCCAATCCGAATGCGGGTCCTGTCCAGCTTGCCGCGGCGCGGGCCAACCGGCTGGCCGGCAACTACGACCAGGCTCTCACTCATCTGGATCCGATTTTGAATTTTTCGAACGTCGGCGTCGCTGCGCAGTATGAGAAGGCTGCGGTACTCGATGAGAGCGGGAAGCACGACGAGGCCTTCGCTCTGTACAAGAAGCTGTATGACAACTTCGCGAACGGGATCATCCGTGCGACGAGCGACGAGCTGCCGGTCGTTCGTGCGATGTGGGGGCTCGGCGGCAGTAACAACTTTCACGATGCGAACGATCTGCTCGGGATCATCACAAAGTCAGATCCCCGCAATGCGGAAGCGTTTGTCGCCTGGGGCGATCTGCTGGCCGAGAAGTACAACGAGCCGGAAGCGATCGCGAGCTATCGGGACGCGCTGAAGATCGACCCGAATATGCCCGAGGCACACCTCGGCCTCGCGAAGACGCTCGCCAGCACCGCGCCCGACAAGGCCAGCGCCGAGCTTGAAACCGCGATGACGACAAATCCGAACCTGATCGGCGGGCATCTTCTCATCGCCCAACAGCAGATCGACACTGAGAAATACGACAAAGCCAAGCAAGAGATCGGGAAAGTGCTCGCGGTCAATCCGAAGTCGGCGGAGGCCTTGAGTCTGCTGGCGTCCATCGCGTTCTTCCAGAACAATACTGCCGACTTCAATATGTACGTGAAGCAGGTGCTGGACACGAATGCGCACTACAGCAAACTTTACGATCTGCTTGCTTTAAGCTGCGAGCACCTGCGGCTCTATAAGGAAACCGTCGATTTTGCGCGTGAAGCCTTGAAGCTCAATCCTCAGGATTGGGATGCGATGGGCACTCTCGGCATCAATCTGGTTCGCATCGGTCAGGAAGAATCCGGGCGCCAAGCGCTCGATCAGGCGTTCAAGGGCGACTCCTTCATCACGTCCGTATACAACACCCTCGATGTTCTGGATAAGCTTGACCACCATTTCACGAAGTTCGATACGCCTCATTTCAGAGTGAAGCTTTACGAAAGCGAAGTCGCAGCGCTGAGACCCTATGTCTCGGATCTCCTGGAACGGGCCTACGATACGTTGAGCGAAAAGTACGGCTACAAGCCGGCAGTTCCCGTCAATTTCGAGATGTATCACGACCACAATGACTTCGAGGTCCGGACATTCGGGGAGACCGGCTTCGACGCTCTCGGCGTTTCCTTCGGCCGGCTTTTCATTATGGATTCGCCGACCGCGCGGAAGCCCGACACATTTAACTGGGGTAGTACCCTGTGGCACGAATTCACCCATGTCATCACGCTCGAGATGACCGACCACAAGGTCCCCAAGTGGCTGTCCGAAGGGCTGTCGGTGTATGAGGAGCGCAAAGGTTTCCCCGGCTGGGGCGACCGCATGAAGTTCGATTATCTTCAGGCGATCAAGGCAAAAAAGCTTTTGCCGGTCGAAGAAATGAACGACGGCTTCCTGCATCCGACCTATCCGCAGCAGGTTTTCGTTTCATACTACGAAGCCTCGATCATCTGCGATTACATCGAAGAAAAGTACGGCTTCCCGGCCATCAAGAAACTGCTCCTCCTTTATAAGGACGGCAAAACCACTCCCGACGCATTTCAGGGCGCGCTGGGCGTGGCGCTTCCCGAGTTTGATACCGGGTTCTTTGCATGGGTCGACGGCAAGGTGAAGGACATCGACGTCAAAACCTTCACCGACCTGATGAATTCGGGCCAGGAAGCGGTGGTCAAGGGGGATACGGACAAGGCCATTGAAATCCTGAATAAAACCGTTCAGATGTATCCCGAGTACACCGAAGATCACAATGCCTATGAGCCGCTCGCCGAGGAGTATTTGAAAAAAGGCGACAAGAAAGCTGCCATCGATATCCTGAAAAAGTACGTCGGATATTCAGATACGGCATTTAAAGGAAACATGAAACTCGCCGGCCTGCTGATGGAATCGGGTGATATGGCCGGAGCGCGACAGGCATTTGAAGGCGCGCTCTACATTCGCCCGATGGATCTGGAAGAACATCAGAAGTTTGGCGATCTTTTATTGACTCAGAAGCAATACGGTCCAGCCGTTCGTGAGTTTGAAGCGCTGATTGCATTGAACGCGCCCGATAAAGCAGGAACGTATACGAAGTTGGGGGAATCGGACTTTGGCAAAGGCGACCGTCCATCGGCCAAGGCCAATGTCATGAAAGCTCTCGAGATCGCGCCGTCATACGAGCCTGCTCTCGAATTGTTATTAAAAGTGAGGTAATTGTGGAACTCAGCGTTGAACAAAAGAAAGAACTCGAAACAGTCGAGCGGTTTCATGCGGAACTGAAAAAGATCGACTTCGAAATCCGGAAAATTATCGTCGGCCAGAAAGAAGTCGTCGATCAGGTGATGATCTCGATGCTGACCGGCGGCCACTCGATCATCACCGGCGTCCCGGGCCTTGCCAAGACGCTGCTGATTGCGACTGTGGCCCAGGTGCTTCATCTGGATTTCAAGCGCATCCAGTTCACTCCCGACCTGATGCCGGCCGATATCACGGGAACCGAAATCATTGAAGAGGACCGGGCCACGGGCAAACGGTCGCGGGTATTCGTCAAAGGACCGATCTTTGCGAACATCATTCTCGCCGACGAAATCAACCGCACGCCGCCCAAAACCCAATCCGCTCTGCTTGAGGCGATGCAGGAAGGATCGGTCTCGATCGAAGGCAATACCTACATCCTGGAAAAGCCGTTTTACGTGCTTGCGACCCAGAACCCGATCGAACTGGAAGGTACCTACCCGCTGCCTGAAGCTCAGCTCGACCGCTTCATGTTCAACATCGTCATTGGTTACCTTTCGGAGGATGAAGAAATTCAGGTCGTCAACCAGACCACCAGTCTCCGCCAGGTCGCATTCGAAAAAACCATTGGCGGCCAGGAAATCCTCGAATTCCAGCGCCTTGTCCGGAAGATGCCCGTCGCCGAAGAAGTCATGCGCTACGCCGTACAACTCGCCCGCACCAGCAGGCCGAGCGGCGCGAATCCGCCGGATTTCGTGAAGCAATACGTCAATTACGGCGCCAGCCTCCGCGCCTCGCAGTTCCTGATTCTGGGCGCCAAAGCCAGGGCGCTTGTTCACGGACGCTACAACGTCGCCGTCGAAGACATCCAGACACTGGCGTATCCGGTGTTCCGCCATCGCATTCTGACGAACTTCCACGCCGAATCCGAAGGCATCAAGTCCGAAGACATCATCAAGCGCCTTCTGGAAGTCGTGCCGCTGCCGAAATCGGGGTTGAAGGACTAAGGGATTAAATGAGCGGAGCGCGCGAAGCACAAGGCCGACAGGCCGCAGCCGGAAATAATGCAAGCGCGATAGCGCGCAGCCAGGAAATTAAATGAGTACGCCCGTTGCAGACAGAATGCCGGCAACCCGGTTCATCGATCCGAAGGTTCTGATCAAGATTCAGAACCTTGAACTGGTCGCCCGGACCGTGGTCGAGGGTTTTGTCCAAGGCTTGCACCGTTCCCCATACATGGGGTTCAGCGTGGACTTTGCCGCCTATCGCGAGTACATGCCGGGAGATGAGATCCGGCGCATCGACTGGAATGTTTATGCACGGTCGGACCGCCTTTACGTCAAGCTGTTTGAAGGTGAGACGAACACCCGTGTTCTGGTCTTGTTGGACATCAGCGGTTCCATGAACTACGGATCCGGCGAGGTCAAGAAAATCGATTACGCCCGGATACTGGCCGCCTCGTTGACCTATTTCGCGCATCATCAACGCGATGGCGTGGGTCTGCTGACTTTCGATACCGAAGTCCGCGCGCATGTTCCGTCGAGCCGCCGGCGCGGACAGCTGCTGACCATCCTTTCGGAGATCGACAGGGTTCAGCCCAGCGAGCAAACCGAATTTCGCAAGCCGCTGCGGTTCCTGGCGGAATACCTGACCCGCCGCGGCGTCATCGTGCTGATCTCGGACCTCTATGACGAACCGGACAACATTATCGCCGGTCTCAAGGCGCTGAAGGCGAAGGGCAATGACATCATCGTCTTTCATATCATGGACAACTTCGAGCTGACGTTTCCGTTCGAGGACATGGCCCAGTTCGAGGACATGGAAACACGCAAGAAGCTGCATGTCATTCCGGAATATCTGCGTACTCAGTATCTGGCCATTTTGAACGAGCACATGGAAAAGATCAGCAAGGCGCTGGCCGGTACGCGGATCGATTATTGCCTGATGGATACCAGCAAACCGCTGGATGCCGGGTTGTTCACCTACCTGGCGTCGAGGTCGAGGAGTACTTGATTTGTCGTTTTTGAACCCATTCCTGTTGTTCGGATCGGTTGCCCTTGCGATACCAGTGCTCATCCACTTGGTTCGCCGCGAGAAATCGGAGATCATCCCGTTCAGCTCGCTGATGTTTCTGCTGAAAGTGCCGAAGCGGTCGATCCGCCAGCAGAAAATGAAGAACCTCCTGCTGATGGCGCTGCGGCTGCTGATCCTGGCTCTGCTGGTTGGCGCATTTGCGCGCCCCTTTATCACGCAGGCTGCCAAGCCGGTCGCCGGCGCGAACTCGAATCGCGGCACCGTTCTGATGCTGGACAACTCGTACAGCATGCAATACGGAGACAATTTCAAGAAGTTGAAGGCGGAGGCCCAGAAACGTATCGACGACTTGCGGACAAGCGACCGCATGGCGATTGTCTCGTTCAACGACAGCGCGTCATTGCTGTCGCGGCCGACATCGGACAAGAACGCGCTCAAGGCGGTGGTCGATACGCTCGAGCCATCGTTCGGCGGAACCCGGTATTACGAGGCCTTTACTCTTGCCGATCGTGTCCTGGGCGAATTCGGCGGCGATCAAAAGCAGCTCATCATTATTTCCGACTTCCAGCGTAACGGCTGGAACCGGACGAGCCGCGAAAGCGTCATCGGCTCCGACGTCAAAACGGAAACCGTGAATCTCGCCGTGAAGGACTACAACAATGTCGGAATCGATAGCGTCATCGTCGAGCAGCCGACGAGTTTTTCACGCACCTACAGCGGCCGCGTGATTGCCCGCATTCACAATTACAGCAAGGAAAAGCCCATCGTTGTTCCCGTGATCGTTAATCTTGACGGCAAGGAGGTCGGGCGCAAACAGGTGACGGTTTCCACCAATGCGACGGCTCTTGCCGAGTTTACGGGGTTCGATCTGCGCCTCGGCTTTTTGAAGGGCGAGGTCAAAGTCGATGTCGACGATCCGTTGAAGGTCGACAACAGCTTCCTGTTTTCGATCGAGCGGCGTGAAAAATTGAATATTCTCGTCGTGGACGACGGCAAGGCCAAACAAAGTCTCTATCTGAAACAGGCATTTACCTCGAGCCCGGAACTGCCGTTCGAAGTGACGACCGTAACCGCCAGTCCCATCACGCCGGAAGAGTTGGCGAAGCACGAAGTCGTCATCATCAATGACGTGCCGCGGCTGCCGGATAAAGTCCGCGACAAAATGGACGACCTCCGCAAAACCGGCCAGGGTCAGCTGGTCATTCTCGGCGAAAACTCCGAAGTGGGCTGGTGGGCCGGATACGCCAAGCTGCCGGTCAAACCCGTGCAGCGGATTTATGTCGCGCATGACCGCGGGCGTCCGTTCGTTGCGCTGACGACTTACGACCGCAATCATCCGATTTTCAAGCCGTTTGAAAAAAGTACCCGGGTTGCACTGAACTCGGCGCAGTTCACCGCCTATATGAGTGTTGAAGCGAAGCCCGGCGCCGCTGTCCTCGCGAAATACGAAGACGGTTCTCCCGTCCTCGTTGAGTCGGGCAAGGATGACCATGGCCTTCTCGTTTTCGACTCGACAGTGGACAGCAAGTGGAATGATCTTCCACTGAAGCCATCGTTCCTTCCGCTCTTTCAGGAGATCATCTACTACCTCTCGCGATACAACGAGAGCAAGGGATGGTATCAGCTGGGTGAAGGTATTCCGGTTACAGCCGGCGTCGAAAACGCCAGCGCCGCAGTGATCGATCCGAAAGGCGAACGCCAGGCTCTGGGAGAAATCAAAACGGGAGAGGCGAAATTCTTCACGCCGACGATGCCGGGTTTCCACGAGATCCGCGTCGGGCCGGATACCCGCTTGATCGCGGTGAATCCGCCGTCGGCCGAAGGGAACCTGGACAGCATGCCTCCGGAAGACCTGCTGGCCAGTGTCCAGAAGACTCAGGCGGAATCGCAGCAGGCCGGAGCTTTCGGAAGTGAAGAAAAAGACGAGTATGCCCGCCGGCAAATGGGCTGGTGGTATCTGTTATTGTTTGCATTATTGGCCGGCATGGCGGAGATTTACATAGCGAACAGGAAGTACAGGACATCCTGACCGACAAAGGGAGACGAAGCATGGCACCACACGAAGAGTTGTTGCAGAAAATTGCAATCGTCAGAAGCAGATGGAAGACATTCCTCTGGGTCCGTGGTCTGGCCTGGGTTTTAGGCGTCACGGTTGTCTCGCTGTTGATCGGTCTCAAGCTCGCAGATTCACCCGGCATTTCCGGATGGACCGTGCCTGCATTGCGCCTGTTCCTTCTCGCGGTTGTCGTCGCGACAATCGTGAAGGCGCTGGTGATGCCGCTGCGCCGTACGCCCTCCGACTCGCAGCTCGCGCGTTTCATCGAGGAGAAGAACCCGGGACTGCAGGACAGCCTCGTCAGTGCCGTCGATGCCATCAAGAAGGCCCGCCCCGAGCAGCTCACGTTCGTTCATCTTTTGACCAAAGACGTCCTGGACCGCACGAAGAACGTCCGGTTTGGCGATCAGGTCAACAAGCGGAAGTTCAGTACGTTTGCCGCGCTGACGGGCGTCTTTGCCGTAGCGTTGCTCATCAGCCTTTATGTGGCGTCTCTGTTCTTCCCCATCGGCAGCGCAAAGCTTTTGGCGTTGAACCTCTTGAAGCCGCCGGCGGTCGATGCGATTGAACTGAAAGTCACGCCCGGAAATACGACCGTTCCCAAGGGCCAGGACGTGACGATCCAGGCCATCGCTCAAGGCTTCGATCCCTCGCGCGCACAGATTCATCTGCGTTATGCGAATGGTTCAGAATGGGAAGTCTCCACGATGGAGCCGGCGCCGCAGAATCAGCCGACGTTCCGGCATCTTCTTTTTAATGTTCAGGAACCCGTCCACTACTTTGTCGACGCCGCCGGCTATCGATCGAAAGAGTTCACCATCGACGTTGCGGATCTGCCCCGCGTCGAGAAGGTCGATTATGCCTATCACTATCCGGCCTATACCGGCCTTGCGGTTAAAAAGGAAGAGAACGGCTCCGACATCGTCGCTCTGAAAGGTACAGAAGTGGACGTCACCGTCACCGGCAGCCAGCCACTGTCCGGCGGCCGCGTCGTGTTTGCCGACGGAAAGAGCATCCCGTTACAGCCGATGGGAGAGCGCACCGTCATGGGCAAGGTTATGGTCGACCGGAACACTTCATTCCGGATCGAGCTGACCAATACCAGCCGCGCGAAGTATCTCGATCTCGAAGAGCGCTCGATGGAAGCCACAGACGATCAGAAACCGCTTATCGAATTCACCAAACCCGGACGCGATACGAAAGCAACCAACGTCGAGGAAGTGTTCACCGAACTCAAAGCTGAAGATGACTTCGGCGTGCGCCAGCTGGAACTGCACTTCTCGGTGAACGGCGGCCCCGACCAGAAGGTCGATCTGTTCGCCAGCAAAGGCGATAGCCCCAAGGAAATCTCCGCCGGCCATACGTTTTTCCTGGAGGAGTACAAGCTCCAGCCGGGCGACATCATTACGTACTACGGAAAAGCGGTCGATACGAAGATGCCGGCAAACACGGTTTCCACCGACGTCTACTTTATCGACGTCCGCCCGTTCGGGCGCGAATACCGTCAAGGCCAGCAAGGCGGCGGTGGTGGTGGCGGGCAGGGGGATGATTCCGCCGAAGCTTTGTCCAAACGGCAGCGCGACATCATTGCCGCGACCCACAAGCTGATCAACAACAAGGACAAATATAAGGACAAAGAGTGGGCCGACGACGTCCAGTCTATCGCGGCCAATCAGCTGAAGAACGCCGAACAGGCGAATACCCTTCTGGAACGTATGAATCGCCGCGGCTTGACGAGTCAGGACAAGATGATCAAGCAGATGGCGGAAGACCTCAAAGCCGCCATCGACCAGATGACGCCGGCCGCCGATCAATTGAAGGCGCAGAAGGCGGATGCCGCCGAGCCCTTTGAACAAAAGGCGCTGATGAACCTGATGCGTGCCGAGGCCCTGTTCAATGAAATTCAAGTGAGTCAGGGCGGTGGAGGGGGCGGCGGTGGAGCGCAGAGCGCTCAGGATATCGCCGATCTCTTCGAACTCGAACTCGATCAGAACAAAAACCAGTACGAAACGGTCCAGCGTGGCGAGCAACAGCAGCAGAATTCTGCCGAAGTCGATGAGGCTTTGCGCAAGTTGAAGGAGCTTTCGGAACGCCAGCAGAAACTCCAGCAGCGGAAGGCGCAGCAACAGCAGGCCGGCGGCGGCGGTGGCGGGCAGCAGGATCAGATGTCGGCCCAGGACCTGCAGAAGGAAACCGAAAAACTGGCGCGGCAGCTCGACAAGCTCTCGCGTGAAAACAACGACCGCCAGATGGCCGATGCCGCCCGCGCACTCAATCAGGCCGCTCAGAATATGCAGCAGGCTCAAAACGGCGGCAGTCCCGGGCAGCAACAACAGGCCTCGCAGCAGGCTCAGGAACAGTTGCAGAAGGCACAGCGGCTTTTGAGCCAGGGCAAGAACGGCTCGATGGAGGATCGTCTCGCCAAGGTGCAGGAGCAGGCGAAGCGCCTCAAGGACGAGCAGAGCAAGATTGCGAATGAAACCCAGCAGTTGGCTGATAACCCAGGCGCTCCTGGCGAGGCCCGGAGCCGCGCGAACTCGATCAACCAGCAGAAAGATGGCGTCGCCCAGGATCTGAAAGCGATGACCAACGAGCTGGAGTCGCTGGGCAACAACTCGGACAACCGCGACGCGGCGAACAAAGCTCGAACGGCCGCGAACACGATCAAAGGTGAACAGCTGCAGGAACGCATCGAGCAGGCCCGCCAGTTCCTCGATAACGGGACTCCGCAGAACAACTATTTCAAATATGCAGAACAGCAGGAGCGCCAGATCGAAAAAGGTCTCGACGACGTGGCAAGACAGGTCGGCCAGGCGGCGTCCGCAGCCAATAACTCCGACGAAAAGAAGCTTCAGAACGCTCTGAACCAGACGAGCGAATCGATTCAAAGCCTCGAATCCATGCAGCGCCGGCTGCAGCAGTTGCAGCAACAGGGCCAGGGGCAGCAGCAGAGTCAGCAAAACCAGCAGGGGCAGAGATCGGGTCAAGGACAACAGCAAGGCCAGGGTCAAGGCCAAGGAAGCCAGAGTCAGCAGCAAGGTCAAGGACAAGGCCAAGGTCAGGGGAGCCAGGCTCAGCAGCAAGGCCAGGGTCAAGGCCAGGGTCAGGGGAGCCAGGCTCAGCAGCAAGGTCAGGGACAAGGCCAAGGTCAAGGGAGCCAGGGTCAGCAGCAAGGCCAAGGCCAAGGCAGCCAAGGCCAAGGCAGCCAGGGTCAGGGTCAAGGTCAAGCTCAGGGTGGCGGCCGCCAGGGCGGCAATCCCCAGGGCAACCCGCAGGGCGGTCAGTACGGCGGCAACAATGCTCCATACACCGGCCAGTACGCCGGCGGCCAGTTCGATCCCCGGCAGGCCGTTCGCGAACTGCAGCAGCGGCTGAACGAGATTCGCGATATCCAGAACCAGCTGGGACCCAAGAACCCGCTTTCGCAGGGCCTGGATCAGGTTGCGCGCAACCTCCAGCAAATTATCAACGATCCCAAGCTCGGCGATCCCCGCGCTGTCGACAAGCTCGAACAGCAGGTGATCGATCCGTTCAAGGGAGTCGAACTGGACCTCAGCAAAGCGCTTCAGATCCTTCTCGCGAAGGACAACATCCGTTCATTGCAGGAAGACGAGATTCCTCAGGGCTATCAGAAGCTGGTCGAGGAGTACTACAAGAAGCTGTCGAGTCCGAAAAACTAAGAAATAACCACAAAAAGCTGGAGATTATTGGAGGTTGCATCATCTAACGTTTCTGCAGTGCAAATTTGAAATGCAGAAACTTCGACTGATGCAATCTCAAATAATCCCCAGCTTTTTGTGGTTACTTTCCCCGTTCAATACAGCGGAAATCTTTCACACAATAGCTCGACTTCCTTCCGCACTCTCTTCTGCACGCTCTCATCGTTGATGTGATCCAGGACGTCCGCGATCCAATCCCCGATCGCTTCCATCTCTGCTTCTTTCATTCCGCGAGTGGTGAGCGCCGGAGTGCCGATGCGGATGCCGCTGGGCGTCAGCGGCGGATTCTGATCGAAGGGAATCGCGTTCTTGTTCACGGTGATTCCCGAATGATCGAGCGCCTGTTCGGCCTGCTTTCCATTGACGCCTTTCGAAAAGACGTCCACCAGAAAGAGATGGGTATCGGTGCCGCCGGAAACGATCCGGAACTTTCTTGAAGCCAACCTGTTTGACAGCGCCTTCGCGTTTTTCACAACTTGCCGGATGTAGGTCTTGAATTCCGGAGTCGCCGCCTCTTTGAAGCACACGGCTTTTGCCGCGACGACATGGACGAGCGGGCCGCCCTGCATTTCCGGGAACACCGCCCGGTTCAAGTCCTTGGCAAAGGTTTCGCGGCACATGACCATTCCGCTGCGCGGTCCACGCAACGTTTTATGTGTGGTGCTGGTGACGAATTCGGCAAAGGGAACAGGGCTCGGATGTTCGCCGGTTGCGACCAGTCCGGCGATGTGGGCGATATCGACCATCATCATGGCGCCGGTTTCCTTCGCCACCCGCGAGATCCGTTCGAATTCGATGGTGCGCGGATAGGCGCTCGCCCCGACCACGATCAGCTTCGGTTTGTGTTCCCGCGCGAGGCGCGCAAGCTCATCGTAATCAATGACCTCCGAATCTTTTCGCACGCCGTATGGCACGATGCGATAGTACTTGCCGGAGAAGTTGAGCGGATGACCATGCGTCAGATGACCGCCGTGCGACAGGTTCATTCCGAGGATCGTATCGCCCGGTTTCAACACGGTCAGATAGACCGACATATTGGCCTGGCTGCCCGAATGCGGCTGCACATTGACGTGCTCCGCGCCGAACAATTTCTTAGCGCGTTCGATGGCGAGGTTTTCGACGATATCCACGTACTCGCATCCGCCGTAGTACCGCCGCCCGGGATAGCCCTCGGCATACTTGTTGGTGAATACGGAGCCGGTTGCTTCAAGTACAGACCGGTAGGTGAAATTTTCCGACGCAATCAATTCGAGACCCGTCGATTGGCGCCGTTCTTCGTTCTGGACCGCGGCGTAGATCTCGGGATCCATTTCCTGGAGGGATGTCTGAATTCTGTTCATCAATACCTCTTATTGAGAAAAAGGCAGCCTATCACGCCATGTTATAATTCCGCACCATGTTTGGCCTGAACGGCAGACAGCTCTTCTTTCTGCTGGTCCTGGTACTGCTCCTCTTTGCAGGGACGCAATACGTCCCTGGCTATTTCGCTGCTCTTCAGTTCAATGACTATGTGCGGCAGGAAGTGAAGTACGCCATCTCCACCAGGAAGACCCCTGAAAGGGTTCGTGACGAAGTTGTCGACAAGGCGACGGAGCTCGGGATTCCGCTCACGAAAAAGGAAGTCCATATCACGCGGCGCGGTCCGGCATTCAGCATGGAGTTCGAGTATCACTGGCCGATCAACATGAGGGTCTACCATCACGACCTCGTTTTCCACGTGGATGAGTCGGGAGAAGTCTTCGAGAATGCTTCCGATTGAGCGTGGCCTGGAGATCGTGATGTCCACGGCCGCGGCGAAGAATCGTCCGGACCGGATGCCCGCCGAACCCGTCGCCCTGCTCGATTCGATGCACCGTATTCTTCGCGAAGACATCCTCTCCGACGAGGATTCGCCGCGTTTCGATAAGGCCACCCGCGACGGCTTCGCTGTGCGCTTCGAAGATCTCCTGGAGGTTCCCGCTGAGCTGACGGTCATCGGCGAATCTCGCGCCGGCGCCGGCTCGGGTGTCCATGTCGATCGTGGCTGCTGCTGCGAAATCATGACCGGAGCGCCGTTTCCGGATGGTGCGAACGCCGTGGTCATGGTCGAGCACACGGAACGTCTCTCACCGGACAAGGTCCGCATCCGGAAAACGGTGCGCAAAAACGAAGGTCTGTTGCGCCGCGGCGCGGAAGTACGGAAGGGCGAGCGCATTCTGCAGGCCGGCCGAATGATTGGCGTGGCCGATCTCGGCCTTCTCGCCGGAGCCGGGAAGTCGAAGGTCCTCGTTTCCGCCAGGCCGCGCGTTGCCGTGATCGCCACCGGCGACGAACTGGTAGAAGTGGATGAGACGCCGAAGCCGGGGCAGATCCGCAACAGCAATACCTACACGATTTGCGCGCAGGTGAAAGATGCGGGCGCCGAACCCGTTTTGTTGGGAATTGGCCGTGACAACATGGAAGATCTCCGGGAAAAGATCGAGCGCGGGCTTCGCCACGACATCCTGCTGGTTTCCGGCGGCGTGTCGATGGGAAAGTACGACCTCGTGGAGTCCGTGTTTGCGGAATTTGGTGTCGAAGTTCTCTTCGATAAGGTCGCTATGAAACCCGGTAAACCAACCGTTTTCGGGCATCGCGCTGAAACGTTTGTTTTCGGGCTCCCCGGTAACCCGATTTCGACGATGGTCGCTTTTCAGGTTTTCGTGCGGCCGCTGATTCTGTCTCTGCTCAAGGCCGCCGACACGAAACCGAAGGTTCTTGAGGCCAAATTGGAGGTGCCCGCAAACTGCGATCCGGAACGCGCCTCTCTGGTTCCGGCCCTTGTCCGGTTCGACGCCGGTCAATACTGGATTCGCACGGCGCCGTGGAAAGGCTCTTCCGATCTCGCCGGACTGGCGCGGGCAAATGCTCTGATCCTGATTCCGCGCCGTGAAGGCAATCTGGAGCCGGGCGATACGGCCCAGTTTCTGTCAATGGAGTGAATGTGGCTTCGCGGAAAACCGAACTGACTCATGTGGATAGAGAAGGACGCGCACGAATGGTGGACGTCACCGCCAAGTCCGAAACCGTTCGTCTCGCCCGCGCCGAGGCGATGGTCGGGATGTCGCCGGACACCGTTCGTCTGTTGCGGGAGAAGCAGCTTCCGAAGGGCGATGCCCTGGAGGTCGCGCGTATCGCCGGCATTCAGGCCGGAAAGAAGACCTCGGAGCTGATTCCGCTGTGCCATCCACTGGCCCTCACGCATCTGGATGTATCGATCGAAGTCATCGACTCCGGCGCGCGGGTCGAAGCGGTGGCGCGCACGAAAGCTGAAACCGGTGTGGAGATGGAGGCGCTGACGGCCGCGACAGTCGCGGCCCTCACGCTCTATGATATGTGTAAGGCGGTCGAGAAAGGCATATCCATCGGGCCCGTCCGTCTACTGGAGAAAAGTGGCGGCAAGAGCGGGCACTGGACGGCGAAACCTGAAGAAAGGAAAATAGTGAGCCGCAGATGGCGCGGATGACGCAGACGCGGCAATTGAAAGCCATTGATGCCGCATCTGTGTCATCCGCGTCATCTGCGCCTCACCATCGCTATGTTGGGTAGAGCTCTCGTCTTAACAATCAGCGACACTGCGTCTGCCGGCGGCCGGGAGGACTTGTCAGGTCCCGAAGCAAAGCGCATCCTGGAAGAAACGGGGTTCGAGGTCGTAGCGGTCGAGATTCTGCCCGACGAGCGGCCGGCAATCGAATCGCGATTGCGCCGGGCCAGCGAGGAAGGTTTGCGGCTGGTGGTAACCTCCGGCGGAACAGGGCTTTCGCCGCGCGACGTCACGCCCGAAGCCACAACGGCGGTAATCGACAGGCCGGTACCGGGAATTGCGGAGCTGATGCGGCTGGAAAGTCTGAAAATCACGCCTCGGGCGGCGTTATCACGAGCTGTTTCGGGCATTTGCAAGTCGACGCTGATAATCAACTTGCCTGGAAGTGTCAAAGGCGTGCGAGAATGTTTGACGGCAGTGCGGCCGATCCTGTCGCACGCTGTCGAGGTTTTGAAGCAATCATCCCTAGGATGTGGGGACATGAGCGGAGCGAATGCAAGCCCGACAGGGCGCAGCGAGTAATCAAAGCATATGGATAATCTGACATCTTACGTGCCGATCTTCCTGTTCATGGCGGTCGCGTTCCTGTTTCCGACCGCCACGTTGCTGGTCGCGAAGCTGATCCGGCCGAGCACCGGTGGAAAAGGAAAGTTGATGCCCTATGAATGCGGTGTCGATCCGGATTCCGATGCGCGCCAGCGGTACGCGATCCGGTACTACGTGGTGGCGATTCTGTTCGTGATTTTCGACGTCGAGACCATATTTCTTTTCCCGTGGGCGATCATTTACAAGCAACTGGCGCTGTTCGGCCTGATTGAGATGATGGTCTTTCTAGGTATCCTCATCGTCGGATACATCTGGATTATTAAGAAGGGCGCCCTCGACTGGGCGTAGATATGTAGCCGCGGGCTTCGGCCCGCGCTTTTTCGGGAGTATTAATGCCTGCATGGATTGAAGACCGTTTCGAGAAAAACATCATCACCACATCCGTGGACTTCGTTTTCAACTGGGCGCGCAAGTCGGCGCTGTGGCCGATGACGTTCGGCCTGGCTTGCTGCGCGATCGAGATGATGGCGACGGGAGCTTCCCGCTTCGATATGGACCGCTTCGGCGCCGGTATTTTCCGGCCCAGCCCGCGACAATCGGATCTGATCATTGTCGCCGGAACCGTCACGCTGAAGATGGCCCCGATCGTCCGGCGTGTATATGACCAGATGCCCGACCCGAAATGGGTGATTTCGATGGGTGCCTGTTCGAATGTCGGCGGCCCGTTCGATACCTATTCGGTTCTCCAGGGCGTGGATCACGTGATTCCCGTCGATGTCTACGTCCCCGGCTGCCCGCCGCGGCCCGAGGCCTTGCTATACGGTTTGATGCGTCTTCAGGACAAAATCGACCGCATGACGATCGCCAAGAAACCGACAGAAGTCCGTCTGGACGACGTGAAGAACGATCCGCGCATTGCCCGCGCGGCCAAAGAAGAGATGGACCGGATCGGAATGAAAATCTAATGGCCGCTGTGGATCAGACCGGCAGTTAGAATTGACCGGTATCGTCGAACAACTTCGAAAACGCATTCGCGAACAAGGACCTCTTCCATTCCGGGATTACATGGAAGAGGTCCTTCGCTTTTACTACTCCTCACCGCGCAACCCGATCGGTACTGACGGCGACTTCTACACATCCAGCGATCTGGATCCCATCTTCGGGCAGCTCCTCGCCAAACAATTCCGGCAATGGGCGGCGGAATTCGAGACCTTCACCGTGGTCGAACTCGGCGCCGGTAAAGGTCTCCTGGCCCGCGACATCCTGCAGCACGAGAAGTTCAGGTACCTGATCCTCGAGCGAAGCCCCGCCATGCGCGAGCGGCAGAAGGATCTGCTGCGGGACTTCGAAATCGAGTGGGTCGACGAACTGCCGAAGGGAATCACCGGCTGCATCTTCTCGAATGAGTTTTTCGATGCGCTGCCCGTACATCGCGTGGTCCGGAGAGCCGGCAGCCTGAAGGAAATCTATGTCAATGAGGATTTCCAGGAAATCGATGGCCCGCTTCAGGTCGCGATGGAACTCCCGATCGCGGAAGGCGCGGCGACGGAAGTGTGCATTGAGGCGCACCGGTGGATTCACGATATCGCCGTCTCGCTCGACCGCGGTTATCACCTCGCGATCGATTACGGCTATTTGAAGGACGAGTATTACTCCCAACCCCGAGGCACGCTGATGTGTTACTGGCATCATCAGGCCGTGGAAGATCCGTACCTCCGGATCGGCGAACAGGACATCACGGCGCACGTGAACTTCTCGGACCTGATGGAGGAGCCCGGCCTCAAGACGACCCTGTTCACGACTCAGATGGACTACCTTATCCGGCTCGGCATTCTCGGCGAAATCGAGAAGCTTGCAACCGCAGCCGATGCCGCATCCATGCAGCGGCTCTTGAAAATCAAGAAGCTCATCCTGCCCGGCAGCATGGGCGAACGCTTCAAAGTATTGATCCAGGCCGCCAATCGCGGCACGATCAATTCAGGATGAAACGCCTTGCTGTAACGGCCGATGCCATCTCCGGCACCACGTCGAAGCTGAAGAAGATTGCTTTCCTGGCCGAATATCTCCGGGATCTGCCCGCCGATGATTTGCGGGCAGCCACGGTCTTCTTTGCAGGCCGTCCGTTTGCGCTGACCGAGGCCCGCACTTTAAACATCGGGTGGTCGGCCCTGATGAACGCCGTTCAGCAGATATCCGGCGCATCGGATGAGCAGATCCACGAGATCTATCTTGCGCGCGGGGATCTCGGGGAGATGGTGGAGGGGCTCCTGATGGGTCATCAAGCTGCCGGAGAGCTCTCGCCCTCCCAGGTTCAGTCAAAATTTGCCGCGCTGGCTACCATATCAGGCGCTTCGAACAAACTGCCGGTCCTGCTGGATCTTTTTCGCGCGCTCACTCCATCCGAAGCAAAATACGTCATCAAAATCATTACCGGCGATCTTCGGATCGGCCTGAAGGAGAACACCGTGGAAGAGGCCATCGCGAAGGCTTTCGAGCGGCCGGTCGATGCGGTGCGGCGGGCGAATATGGCACTGGGCGACATCGGCGAAACGGCTGTGCTGGCGAAGAGCGGCGAGCTGGACCATATCGCGCTGAAGATCTTTCGGCCGGTGAAGTTCATGCTGGCGACGCCGGCCGAGAGCGAGGAGGAAATCTTCGCCAACTTTTCCACGCCCTTTTACGTGGAAGACAAATATGACGGCATCCGCGGCCAGCTTCACGCCGGCGGCGGCCAGTCGGCGCTCTATTCGCGTACGCTGGACGACATCAGCCGCCACTTTCCGGAAATTATTGAAGCCGGCCGGTTGATGACCGGCTCTTTGATCGTGGATGGCGAGATCGTCGGTTTCAGAGAGGACCGCGTCCTCCCCTTCGCCTCGCTCCAGAAAAGGCTCGGGCGGAAGCGTCCATCCGCGGCACTGATCGAAGAAGTTCCCGTTGCCCTCATGATCTTCGACATTCTTTCATTTGGGGATAACAGTCTGATCGATGAGCCGCTGAGGGAGCGGAAGAAGGTGATCGAATCCATTGCGTGGCAGCCTCCGCTGAAAGTCGCGCCTTTTATGCTGCTCGACGGCCGGGTGGAACTTGAACCATTTTTTGCGCAGGCGGCCCTCCGGCGCAATGAAGGTTTGATGCTGAAGGACGCGGAGTCGGTCTATCTCCCCGGCAAGCGAGGCATGAGCTGGCTGAAGTGGAAGAAGGCATTAGCCACGCTGGACGTCGTCGTCACCGGCGTCGAATTCGGCCATGGCCGCCGCCACGATGTGCTTTCCGACTACACCTTCGCCGTGCAGGATGAGGGAAAGCTGCTGAATATCGGCAAAGCGTATTCGGGCCTCACCGACGTAGAGATCGCGGCGATGACCGAGTACTTCAAGGCGCACACGCTTCAGGACTTCGGCCGTTTCCGGACGGTGGAGCCGGCTGTCGTCATCGAGGTCGCGTTCAACGGAATGCAGCGAAGCAATCGCCATTCGAGCGGCTACGCCCTCCGCTTTCCCCGCATCGTCCGAATCCGGAGCGATAAAACCGTGGCGGACATCGATAATCTTGCCACCGTCGACAAGATCTACCGCAAACACATCGGCGAATAGTGGCCATCCGCAGAAGTCTAAGACGGATTCACGACTTCCAGAAGCCGGGGGCCGATCTGCAGCCAGTCCAGCCGCTTCAGAATCATTTCTCGTCCAGCCATGCCTAATTTCGTACGAAGCTCTTCAGACGATACCAATTGCGCCAGAGCGTGGCGAAAATCGGCGGCCGAATTTGCAATCAGCATTTCGCGGCCGGAGGAAACCGGATAGCCGTACGCCGCGATCGAGGTTGCCACGATGGGACAGGCCATACTGAACGCTTCAAGCAGTTTGACGCGCTGTCCGGTTCCGGAAAATAGCGGAGCCATGACAATGGTATTTGGCCTTTCGTACAAAGTCCGGAGGTCGGTAACGTATCCCGGACAATCCACGTTGGCAGTAGCTTTCAAATCCTCTGGAAGGTTGGCGCCCGACAGGACAAATCGGAGCTGCGGGAAGAAAGGCGCGATTTCCGTAACTAAAAAACGTGCTGCCTCGACGTTGGGAGTATGACGAAAGTTTCCGACAAACAGCACCTTCAGGGGATGCGTTGGATCGCCTGCCAGTGGGCGGAACTCCTCCGGATTGATACCAATTGGAATCGCCCGGATGTCGACATCCGGGGAGTACGAGCGCAGATATACGGCGTCCTCCTCGGTCATCGTCACCACCCGGTCAAAGCGCCGCGTCGAGCTCACTTCATAGCGCAGCACTTGCATCCATCGATAAAACAGTTTCAATTTCAAGCTCGGATCAGATTCTTTCTGGAAGGCGGCCCAGGCATTATCCGATTGGGTTTCGATGATTGTGAGTACCGAGAAGACCCCGCGGCGTTTGTATTGGGCCATCTGCAGATACTCGCACTGAAGCACGTCCACCGGTTTCTCGCAAAAGGCCGCCTCGATGGCCTCGTGCATTGCCGGCGTATCGAATTCGCGAACGAGAAAAGGATCGAGCGACAGCCAATGGGGACGGAAATCCGCGATCCGCTGGACCGCGGTGATGGACTCGCAGACTCCCTCCAGACTCCGGAGAAGCTCGCGTTCACGCTCATTTTCGACAAAACTAATGACCCGAACGCCGTGTTGCTGTGCCAATATACGGATATTGTGGTACATCCGAACGCCTCCGCCGTGCATCTGCAGCACCGGCGGATAAGCCGTCAGCATCAGGATATTCACTTGTCGATCTTAGCAGCTGTCTTAAACACATGAGCAGGAAAGCGCTGATTACCGGAATAACCGGTCAGGATGGAAGCTACCTGGCGGAATTCCTTTTAGAAAAAGGATACGAGGTGCACGGCATCGTCAGGCGGGTTGCCATCGAAGACCCGGACCACCGCTTGCTGCGCATTCGTCACATCCTCGATCGCATCAATCTGCATGCCGCTTCGCTGGAGAGTTATCCCAGCTTGTACTCGGTGATGACCAAGGTGAAGCCCGACGAGGTCTACCATCTCGCGGCCCAGAGCTTTGTCAGCTATTCATTTGAAGACGAGTTCTCGACCCTGGGAGTCAACATCAGCGGCACGCACTATGTATTGGCCGCCGTTCGCGACCTCGTACCGCAAGCGCGATTATATTTTGCGGCTACCAGCGAGATGTTCGGCAACACGGAAACGTATCCACAAAACGAGAACACCCCTTTTCGGCCGCGCTCCGCTTACGGTATTTCGAAATTGGCGGGATATCATTTGTGCAGAAACTACCGTGAGGCGTATGGGCTCCACATTTCGAGCGGCATACTCTACAACCATGAATCGCCGAGACGGGGCTTTGAGTTTGTCACCCGAAAAATTACCTCCCAGGCGGCCAAGATCAAGCTGGGGCTGGAAAAGACCATCCGGCTTGGCAACCTCGATGCGAAGCGTGATTGGGGCCATGCCCGCGAATATGTGAAGGTCATGTGGCTGATGCTGCAGCAGGACAAACCGGACGACTATGTGATTGCCACGGAAAAAACGCACTCCGTAAGGGAGTTCCTCGAGGCCACTTTCAAAATCCTGGGTTTAGATCCGTACAAGCATCTGGTAATCGATCCGGATCTGCTGCGGCCGGCGGAAATCCATATCCTGGTCGGGAACAGCACAAAAGCCAGAATCAATTTAGGTTGGACTTACGATTTGGCGCTCCCGGATCTGATCGAGGAGATGGTAACGTCTGATCTTTCTTACTACACGTCATCGGCCCACTCCGGCAGTGAGCCTGCCAAGAAGACCTAATGTAAATTGCATCATTTCGACGTTGCTTCATTTCTTCAAGTTGAAGCAATGAAGCAACGTTGAAATGATTCAATGATCCAATGTTCTTAAAGTCGGTAAAGCACGGTTCGGTTATCGCTGAACTCGACTGTCGCAAATCGAGAGAGGAACTCGGGTTGCAGATACGGAGACTCACCGGAGGGATTCTGCAGGGCCTCTTTTGTTGCCAGGATGTAACTGAAGCCGTAGTCTCTCAGATTCGCCAGCAACGCCTCATTGGGGGGCGCGCCTGCAACTTCCCGCAACCTGGTATGAAGCGTCGACTCTTCTAACGTTTCAAGCGGGGCGTTCAAATAGAACCGGACTTGCTCCACACCGGCGCCAATGACGCGATCCTGCGGCTTCGCCATCGCGTTCAGATGCTGTGCCGCCGTGTAGCCGGCTAATGCGCGATCCAGGAAATGCTCTCGCGTTTCAAGCCCCAGGGCCACGCGCAAAGGATACCGTTCCGGAATATTCCAGAACTGAACCGGTGTGGCGGGGAACTGCATCAGCAGCCCAAGACCGAGGCAAGCCAGGCGCGCTTTTCCGGCAAGGCCCCGCGCTCCGATATGAAACACTGTCGCGGCGCCCAGGATGCACACGATTGGGAGGATGTGCGTGAAATAGCGGCAGTACTGGAACGTGAAGCTCCAGATCACAAGGTAAAATGCAGCCGCGGCGGCCAGAACGCCCACGATCCGGCGTTCCCGGGATAAAAGCACGATGCTGAACGGAAGCGCAATCAGCAGCGCGATACCCGCACCGCCTCGAGGGGACGCCTCGCCGAACAGATCGGTGTTGAAGATAAAACGGAAGGGCAGCCGGATCAACGATCCCGGCGACGTTCCGGTCCCAAAAGAGCTGGAGTTCATAATATGGTTTGCCTGTTCCCACATGCTGCTCTTGAAAAGGCCATTCAGCATCGGCAGCACGGGATTTCCGGTCCAGTAATACGTCACCGCGTACCACGGCGCCGCCACCGCGGCTATCAGCGCTAGAAAAACTGCGGCGCGCCAGACAGAGATGCGGCGGATATTCCAGCAGACCACAACGATGAGAACCGGGAGCCCGAATGCCCCGTTGATTTTTGCGGCGGCCGCCATTCCAGCGAGTACTCCGGCGATGTACATCCAACCAGTCGACGCGGGGTGCTTGTACCATTTCACGAATGCGAGTATCGCGGCCGTCAGGAACATCGCAACGATGTGGTCCGTGTATGCCGTCCCCGAGAGCCAGCTGACGATCGGCGTCGTGTAGAAGTAGGCCGCCGCCCAACAGCCGACCCGGACATCGAAAGCCTCCTTTCCAAGCGAGTACGCGCAGCATCCGGCAACCAGACTCAGTCCAAACGAAAGCAGTTTTGCGGCGGCCTGTCCGTCCAGGGCTATCCCGAACGCGAACACCATTTCGACGAGATGCGCGAAATACGAATGGAAAAAGTAGGGCTGATCGATGAATCCGCCGGCGGCCAGATCAATCTTCGGGACCGCCAGATGGTAGTTGGCCGCATCGAAATGGATTTCAGGCGCCACAGCCCAGACGAAGCTTAGAACGACGGCCGGCAAAGCCGCCAGAAGGGGGAATATTAGTTCGAACGAGGGTTTGCGGAATTCAATGGTTCGCGATCGGAGACCGGCAATGGTTCGCCACTGCAGTACGGTCAGGCCGGGAACCAGTATCCAGACAGAGACCGGCGTCAACAAATGGAGGCACGCCAGGATAAACCCGCAACCCGCCGGAACCGCCAAGCCAAGCGGGACAGCGAGCGCGATGGACTCGATCCCATCCTCGGGCTCGGCGCCAGCCAGTCGCAGCAACCATTTGCCCCATATGTACGCTACGAATAGAAACCAGAGGGCAAGGAGCGCCGCAACCCCGGCGCCGCTCAAAACGGCGATGGCGATCATTGCAACAATCGCCAGTTTCACCAGAATCCGCGCGGAGCCGGGCCAGAAAAGCAAACATGCCGCGATGATCGAAACTGCGGCCAGCCAGCCCGCCAGCCACAGCGTATCCTCTCCGGGATTGAATGGATGCGCAACGCTCCTCAGGACGGTTTCGGCATAGCGCAGGGTAATCACGGCCAGCCAGACCGTGAAAACCGCCTCAATTGCCCGTTTCACGATGTTCAATCGGATGGAGGATGGAGTAGTGGTATGACATCCTTTCGGTTCTTTCGATAGATTCGGAAATCAGCCGCGTCGATGGTAATTACCCGATGCCGGGGATGAAGTTCACTCAGCCGGATGATACACAGATCCGCCAGATCCGGTGAGCGGTCTGCAAACCGTTTGGCAAGCTCTGTCAACCGGTCCAAGTGTTCGGCGACATTAAAGGAAGGGAGCAGGAGACCGTCCTCAATGAGTTTCAGGACGATGGCGGAGTTTTGCACGTGAAACGCAGCCTCAGCAAGAACTGCATCGCATGTCAACAGGGGCTCGGAGACCTGGGCAGCCAAACCGGCTGCCCAATCATGGTGCGCATCACGCCGGTTCAAAAAGGCAACGATGAAACCGGTATCTGCGATCGCTTTCACTTGCGGGAGAATCCCTTTCTTCGGGAAAGATCGCGCGGTCCATCGATAGCTCCTGCCAGACGCATAAACGGCTTATCTGCTGCCGACTTGGCCTTTTCGAGCTGTTGCCGGACAATCCGGCCTTGAGGGATCCCGCTCTTCCGCGCGGTCGTCTCAAGCCATTCCGCGAGTTCCGGTGTGAGACGAACGGTTATTGTATGACTCATATAGCGAAAATGTATTACATCCGCTCCGGGATTTCAATTGGCTGGGGGCGCCCAACTGAATTCCCAGCGCAGCCAACTCGCTCAGATGGTCTTCCCCGCCCGTCAAGCTTGCAAGGCGGGATGTAAACGTGAATGGCCCTTACTTCCCGCTCGCCTTTGTGACGTCCCTTGCGGCGCTCGACATGCCGTCTTCATAGCTGCTCCATCCGGAGTTCATGCCGTAGGGAGCGCGTTCCAGCACGGCTTCAACCTGATGAATCCTGCTCTTCTCGATCTTAAACATTTCGCCAAGCTGCCACGTCCAGGGGTCGGTTGGTCCGCCTGTCACGCTGCGTCCGTCCGGTGTTTTGAAAGTACGATCCGAACCCAGGGCATGGTCGAAGAAGCCGAAACTGAAGACAAGGCCCCTTTCACGGTCCACGGCAACAAAGCGGCGGTCCCGGATGCGCCATACAAAATGGATCAGCCCCGATTCGAACTGTTCCTTGCAGCCCCACGCGGAGGAATATGAGTTTGAGGTCTTGGGATCCGGCCGCGGCTGACCGCCTCGCATCGGAACGTTTGTCGTCAGCGATCCGTTTTCGATGCGATTGCAATCGTCAGTGAATGGATAAACGCCTTTCCCGTCGTTCTTTTCCATTCCTGAGAAGTACATATTCGCTGCTTTGATCAGGTCTTCACGAGACATCCGTTCGGCAGCTGGAATCGTTTGGGTGAACAACGGACTCGGCGTCCTCAGGCGTTCCATATTCACCGCGGCGCCGGTTGGCGCGGCCGGTGGTGCACCTCGCGCTCCGGTTGGCGCGGTGCTGCGCACCATGAGAGTTTCGATCTCGGTAATTTGTCGGTTTTCGATTTTCAACCGAAGTGCCAAAGCCGTCGGCGTCCCCTCCGGCCCCCGCGCTTCCTCGCTCACCGTTCCGATAAACGCCACCTGTCCGGCTTCGGGATCGGCGACAACGATCCGGTATCTTCCTTTGCCGATGACGGTCTTCCACTGCGCATCGCCAACTTCCAAACGCACCCCATTCTCCGTGAACTTGACGTTACGCGAGAGGGGCAGCCGTTTCGGACTGTGCGCGATCAGTGCGTCCAGATAGCGCTCGACGAAATTTTCCAGGCACGCTCGATCGCAAGGTCCGGAACCGTTTTGTCCCTGGATTTCCCTGCCGGATGCGGCGATCAGCGCGAACACGATGGTGAATACGACAGAGCATTTGCGCATAAGCTTAACCTCCTTTTTTGCACACGATTCAGCCGGGAGTACTTTACTCCGAATTCGTGCTTGGTTTAGATACGGTATACTTCGGCGGAGGCTGAAAAATGCGGACGGTCACTCGAATATGCTTCTGGATCGTGACGGGTTTGCCGGTGACGGGGATGTCCTTGATGGCGCAAACAATCCCGCCCTCAATCCAGGCACGGGACATTTTGAACCAGGGTGTGGCTGCTTTCCGGAATACCCATTACGAGTCCGCTATCGAGCTTTTCAAGCAGGCGGTGCAGATCGACTCGGATTTCACGACCGCGGAACTGTATCTGGCCACCGCCTACGCGCAACTGTTCGTTCCCTCACAACAAACTCGGGAAAACCTGGCTTTGGCGGACAACGCCATTGAGTCGTTTAAGCGGGTTCTGAAACAAGATCCGGACAATACGCCAGCCCTGCTGGGACTGGGCAGCATCTATCAAACCGCGAATCGGTATCAGGAGGCCCGCGATACGTTCTTATTCGTTTCGAAGTCGAACCCTCAAAACCCGATCCCGTTCTATAAGATCGGCGCAATCGACTGGGAACTGGTGTTTGACAGAAACAGGCCGCTGCCACTCGGGGAACAATCCCTGCTCATCGACGAAGGATTAAATAACCTGGATTCGGCACTCGCACTCGATCCTCAGAACGAGGATGCCATGATGTACGAAAACATATTGCTGCGAGAGAAGGCCAGGCGGGCTGTTGATCCTCAGGAAGAGACCCGTCTTACCAGACTCGCCGACGAGTGGTTCAATCGTGCCCTGGAAATCCGCAAAAACAACACGCCCACAAGAGGCGGCTTCCCGCCGCTGCCCCCACCGCTCCCGCCTCCCCCACCGCAATCAACGCCGAGCGGGTCCGATGTTCGCGTCGCCTCGACTCTTAGAGCGCCGACCCTGATCCGCAAAGTGCCTCCGGTTTACCCTCAGCTTGCCAGGGACAACCATATTGAAGGTGTTGTTGTTCTGGAAGCAACGATCAATAAGGATGGAATCGTGGAGAATCTCAATGTCGTCAACGGACATCCTCTATTGATCCCGGCGGCGATTGAAGCCGTCAAGCAGTGGGTCTATAAGCCCGTTTTGCTCAACGGCGAGCCGGTCGGTACTGTGACCACGGTTACAGTGAACTTCGCTTTATCCCAGTAAGCAGGTGTGCGCCCTCCTATCAGCGGTTTAGCGAAGTTTCCGCTGACACTGTTCATGGACCGGTTTTCCGGTGGTTGGTTTACGCGGCTGTGGTCCGTGTTATGAGAGAACGCGCTTTAATAACAGACGATAGAGAGGAACACCCAAGAGCAAGATCCAACACTACGAACCGAAGTGGCTCGATCTACCCTGGAAGAAAGTACGCGACTCAGTCGATGTGAAACTGTTTGAAGACGGCGGGTCCGGTGACATCATTTCGTGGGACAACGTCGGCTGTGGCTTGATGAGACGACAGATGATCTCGACGAGCGCGGCGGCGCCTATGCCGCGTTGAAGCGGCTGCACCCGCACCTATGCCGGCACTGTTGAACCGTTTCGAAAAGGAACCCATTGTGGTCTTGAAGGAGCATGGGTTGGATGTTGAAAGGGCCTCGATCACCCTTCTGCAACCGGGTACTCCGAATGCCCTCGGTATCAAAGATACGACAGCGGAAAGCGCTTACCAATTGTGGGTTGAGGGTAGAAAGAGAGGGAACATCCCCTTTTATTTTGCCGCAGAACCTCCGGAAGCGGCCTGCTCTCGGACTCCGAGTTGATGTCGGTGGCCGGCGGCCTGACCGTCGAGAGTTGCTGCTGCACGCCTTGCTGCTACTGACGTCACACCTTTTTCATCTTCCGCGTTGACCTCCTAAATAGCAGCGGGGAAAACGCGGAAGATTCTCATTCTGCTGGCTCCTAATTCACAGCGTCGATCAGATACCCGTGAAGTGTGAAATTCGAAACAAAGGCCATTCCGGCAGAAGCAGAAATTTTCAGCCGCGGAGCCGTTCCAGGTTCGTAATAAACGGTGATGTCCTTATCGAGCGACCAAAAATTAGCTCCTAAAATAGTGGGGCCCTGCGTGAAAGTGGGTTGAATGATCGCGATATTCCCGGTATTCGTCGTAAAATCATCGCCAAAAGCGAACAGATTCGGCTGGCCTCCGCTCGCGACGCCTACAAGGGCTGTGATATGTTGCACAACAAGCCGTTTTCCTGCGGGGACCGCGGGAAAGTCTACGAAACAGAACGAGCTGGACGGACATGCGGAACTCCCCGGGCTGACATCGACTTCATGCTGGTATGGCAAGCGCCCCGCTTCGTCTACGTTCTTGGTGTAGGTAGGTCGAATTTGAGCCACAGCTTTCTCAGCGGTAGCCGACAATATCAAACCGATACTCGACAGAGTTACGACACCCAAGATCAGTCTTTTCGCAATACGTATCATCAGTCACTCTCCTCTAATGGTTTATCTAGTTTTGAATCAGAGCGTCTTTTCTGATCCGCCAGGCAATCAGAAGTATCAGAGGTAGCGAGATGAGAATAGAGCTGGAGGGTTCCGGTACGCTTGCCTGTCCCTGACTGATATCCAGTTCGTAATAACCATTCCCCAGCGAATCGGGAGAGCCAAAGAAAGTGAATCCGTCTCCAAGAGTACCTGTGCCGGCGTTCTCGGCAGAGGAGTCATTGGCATATGTCCCAATAGCAACGGTATAGTTCCCGGCAACCAGACTGAAGGTCAGGCTGAAATCCCCTCCAGTTGAGAATGCTTGGTTAAAATTCGAGCCAACAAAGGTCGCCAAATTTCCGGTTCCAGAGAATAAAGTAAAATAAGGATCAACACCTCCAAGGGCGAATCCCTTGCTGGTAAAGGTCTCATTCCCGTCGCCAACCGATATCGTATATAACGCCACATTGTCAGCAATGTCGTAGTCGGAGCCAAAAAGAGCCGCACCCAGATCGGAGCCAACAAGATTGGCATTTGATGGATCGTTCACATATCCATTGAGGATCGTATCGGCCGAACAATATTCGGCAAACAAGAGGGCGCACCCCAGAGCGAGAATGATCGGAATTCGCATATTTTTAGTGAAGGGTTTTCAGCAAGTTACTGGCCTAGATAAGAATTGGTTAACCAGACCCTGCTCACAACCCAACAGGTTCTATGATTTGGCGGGATTGCCGCGCTATTCGGCTATTCGCGACGAGGTGGAAGGGACGTTGCGAAATGTCAGGTAATCCGACGTTTTCTGAATCAGGTTGACGAGCTTTGAAAAGAAAACTGGAATAATCAAGCGTTTAGATGATATTTACCTCTTACAATAAAAACGTTAACTATCCTGACGGGTTTCGTTCTTTAGAACAAGGCTGTTTACTTCAAAACCGCATTCAGCCTTAATGGCAGGAATTTTAAACAGGGATCGCCGTCGATGGCGTGATGGGTTCATTTCACACGTCCACGGGATTCGAAGCCCACTTTGGAAGGCCGCAATGCATGCAGCGGCGGGCGAATGGGTTGTGCTGCCATGACATTCGCCAGGGGCGATCGTCGAACTTGCGGAAGAACAGTTCCCGGCAGCGCGGACACCGGAAGTTTATTTTGGGATAACCGACGGCGATTAATGACCCCATCCAGAGCAGCGCGGCGCCAAAAATCAAGGGGCCGCCCCTGCGAAGCGGTCCAATCGCATGGCCTGCCAAGTCCATCGCCGGCAGGTAGAAAAAAAAGAGCAGCCAGAACGCCCGGCTCCATCGGCGGTAACGCCGCCATTCCTGCGAATATGCGCCTTCCGTGCTCACTTGCATGTGCACCTTCGACAACTCCTCATTCGATGGAATCCGAACCGTCCGCGAAGTCATACCATTATCGGGTCTGGCGGAACAAGAGAGCCGGCCCACGTGCACCGCGTTTGAAATTTCTCCGAATCCTGGCTTCATCGATGGGCCGCCTGGTTGCGAAGTTTTCGGCGACCATTCGCTTCAAGGTCGGTATTCACCTGTGATGTCGATGCAACGGACCAATGAAGAGTTGATGGTTGCGGTGCGGGAAGGCCGGTTCGACCCGCTGGAACCGAGACGGGATCCTCTTGTGCCTTTTGTGCTTCTTGTGTTCCTTCCCCCTTCGTTACTATTCTTGCTTCTCGTGTCGAAATCGAACATTGTTCGCCACCTGGAGCGGATCGATTGGTCGCCGGCCCCAAACGGCGAGCTGGACCTGGGGTCGTGGCCATACAGCATCCCGGCTGTCGCGCAACTCATCCGGGAAGGCGGACTCGACATTCCGCCAGGCGTGACGATTCTTGTCGGTGAAAACGGCAGCGGCAAGAGCACATTGATCGAGGCGTTCGCGGCGATATATCCGCGTTCGGGTCACAGACCGGCGAAAGGTGCAAACGTCACCGGCCCCGATTCAAAGCCGGAAGATTCGCTGCTGAGATTCCAGCTTCGCGCCCGCACGCATCGCCGCGCGTCACCGGCAGGTTTCTTCCTGCGTGCCGAGGCCATGCACGAGTTCTTGCAGGGTGAGGACGCAGGACTGCATAAGAAAGCGTGGGGCGGTGAAACGCCGCTCAATGCCCGGTCGCACGGCGAATCCTTTCTTACAATACTCCGCTACCGGTTCGAAGATGTCGGCGTGTATTTTCTCGATGAGCCGGAATCTGCGCTGTCGTTTCATTCTTGCCTGGGTCTGGTATCTCTGCTCGACACGATGTGTCGCGAGGGCAGCCAGATCATTGTCGCGACGCACTCTCCGCTGTTGGCTTCATTGCCTGGTGCGACGCTTCTGGAGCTTGGCGAACAGGGAATCCGCCGCGTCGATTCGTTCGACGATCTATCGCTGGTACAGAACTGGCGGCTATTCCTGGGCGATCCGCACCGTTTTCTTCGCCACCTGATCGACCTGTAGGATGGAATCAACATGAATTGTGAGCGACCACCTCGCCCTTCGGGCACCCCTCCTCCGCGAGGAGGGGAGTTGTTATTCCCGAAATGTCAAACTGAGACACACCCTCGCACGCGGACCGGTCAGATCCCTTCCTGGGCGTGGGGAATATAGTGTTCCTCGAGACGCTTGCATTCGTCGGTGTTTAGTTGCAAATCGACGGCGGCGATGGCATCGGTCAGATGCGCCGTTTTCGTGGCGCCGACGATTGGAGCCGTTACGGCAGGTCTGTGGAGGACCCAGGCCATCGCTATTTGAGCCTGGGACACTTCGCGCTCCTTGGCAATGGCGGCGACGGCGTCGAGAATCCTACGGTCCGATTCCTCGGACTGCTTGTACAGGGATTTGCCGAAGGCGTCGGTCTCGCTTCGGCGTGTTGCAGCCTGCCAGTCGCGAGTGAGCCGGCCGCGGGCCAATGGGCTCCAGGGCAGGGTCCCGATGCCCTGGTTCACGCAGAAGGGAAACATCTCGCGCTCCTCTTCGCGCATCAGGAGGTTGTAATGGTTCTGCATGGAGACGAATCGCGTCCAGCCGTGTAGATCCGCGAGATACTGCGCCTGGACGAACTGCCAGGTCCACATCGACGACGCACCGATATAACGAACCTTGCCGGACCGTACCAGATCGTGAAGAGCTTCCAGCGTTTCCTCGATCGGCGTGTTCGCGTCATAACGGTGAATCTGATATAGATCGATATAGTCCGTTTTGAGACGTTTCAGGCTTGCGTCGACTTGCGTCAGGATGGCGCCGCGCGAAAGGCCGCTGTCGTTCGGGCCTGCTCCCATCCGTCCCCAAAGCTTGGTCGCGATGATGATTTGATCGCGCCTGCCAATCTCTCCGATCAATTTCCCGAGAATTTCCTCGCTTGAACCCAGAGAGTACACATTGGCCGTATCGAAAGTCGTGATGCCGGCGTCAAACGCCTGCTTAATGAGCGGTCTTGCGTCATCGAGATCGAGTGTCCACTCGTGTGTGCCGCGGTTCGGCTCGCCGAAGCTCATGCAGCCGACAACGATTCTCGATATCTGCAGACCCGATGTTCCGAGGCGCGTGTATTTCATGCAGACTCCGTTCCGAATGATCGAGCTCCTTGTACTAGAGCATCGCCGCGAGCCTTCCTGGGTTCAGGTTCCGCCGAATCTGCAGCCGCGGCTTTGATCTTCGCGCCGTCCTTCGCAATGCTCAATGTATAAACCGGTAAATCGCGCGTCTCGCGACTGAGGTTCAGCTGGAATTGGTCGGTAAGCATCGATTGCATCATGAATTCGAGGGGGACGAGTTTGTCCCGCTCGTCCCGTGAATTCCGAGTCTCGGGAATCGCGCCGTCCTCAGCCTTCGCCTGAACGTCGAACCGATCGTTGTCGATCCAGGCAGGGCCGCCGATAACCTGAAAGTCCTGTACTCGATAGGCGGACATGATCAGTCGTCAGCGTGACGTTCCTGGCCGTCAGCCGCCCGCCGTTCGTCGAAATACTGGACGAGCCCGATTCCGAGTCATTGGGCTTGATCGACACCGCCTCAAAAGTCACCCCTGGTAGGGCGGAATTCTGCGAAGGTGCCGGCGCGGTTGCTGCGATCCCTCTACCGTAAACCGAACAAATTGCGGTCTCATCGTAGTACAGACGACTTTGCAGCGGAGCGGTTACAGGAAGAAAGCAGGAACGCATGCTTGCGGCCCGAGAGACTTGTCGGAAACTCTTACAGTTTCCAGCCACGACGTGCGCAGTTTCGCAAGATACTGATTCCATGGAAGGCCAGACCTTCTGACGCCCTCTCTCCCTCCAACAGCAACGTCGGAAAACCTAACGCATTCGTTAGATTCTTTTTTCGCACTTTTTGCGCTACTCCCGATGAGTCAAGCATTTATACAAGGGTAGGCCAATTGCTTTCAATACCCTGCAAAATTTCCGACAAACAACCGATGAAAATCCTAAAAATACTGCTCGTATTAACGCCTTATCTTCTTGTTGCCTGCTTCTCGATCCAGAAGGCTCATGCCAGCACCTTCTCGGTCACAGGAGTCTTAAGCAGCCCCACTGACCCGAACGAATACACTTTGACATTGCCCACCAGCGAAGATGTAACACTTCAGACGTTCGGGTTTGGTGGCGGAACGAATGCGGCGTCGATGGTCATCGCGCCGGGGGGCACGGACCCGCTGGTTGCCATTTTTTCAGGTACCGGTGACAGTGCTGTCATTTTGACGGAAGGGACCGTAACGTTTGGCACTTCGCTGTCCGAGGGCAACTACGGCAGCTTTGCAGGCTGCCCACCCGCAAACGCGCCGACTTTTGGCACTGACACGGAATGCGGCGACGTCGAGATGACTATCTCAGGTCTTGGTGCAGGCACCTATACGATCGTGCTTGGCGACGGTGCATACGTGCCCAATGCGTTTACCAGTAACGGAACTCTCGGAGAAGGTTTCACAGACTTTACCGGAGGTCAATTCTGCAACGTCAACATCGACGGCATTTCCTGCACGGGCGCCTTTGCTCTTGACGTTATCACCAGCGGAAGTTCCACGTTTTCCGCAGTTCCGGAACCGGGAAGCCTACTCGTCATCGGAATCGGCGCTGCCTGGCTGTTTAGCCGCCGGCGGCAATTTGTTTCTTAAGCATCGGAAAGCCGCTGAATTTAGTTTCAAGGACGAACCTCAGCGTTAGATCAATTCGGCCAGGGAGGGTTATCCAAAATCAAAAATCCTGAAGGAGACCCAATGAAACGTTCTCGCAAAGTTATCTTTTTTGCCGCGGTTAGTGTTGTGTCCCTGGCCGTTATTTCGACTGTCGGTTCCAAGACTGTGCGAGCCGCTGTCGCCACTCTGATCCAGAATATTGATGAGCCGGGCCGTAATCCTTATCACCAAGCCATAATATTCGGTCAGGACAGTGGGAGTTGCACGCCGTTCGTTTGCACGGTGAACTTTCCGGCGGTGCCTGCTGGAAAACGTCTGGTCGTAACCTATGCTTCGGCCTACTACAGCCTGGCCTCAGGCGGAGCGGAGCAAAACGTCTCGATCGGCGCGAACGGGAACTTCTTCAGCGACTTTCAATATCTCGCAGCGCCTAGCAACCTTGGCTTTAACAGAGTCATTGTCGGCGGACCGATCACATACTACGTCGACGCCGGAAACATGCCTTCACTCTTCTTAGGCGGCAATCAGGTCTCGACCGGTTCTCTCTCTGCGGAAGCAACCATTGCCGGATACCTGATTTCCGCGCCGTAGAAATCTCATTTCGATCCAAGGGCTGCGATACGACCGCGCATATTCGTTGATTCAACGAATACCGCGCGGTCTAAATAACGGTGAATTCCAATCAGGAGTCCGACAGTCGCGCCCATTGAACGCTCGTGGCCCGCGCCGTATCCGTCACCTTCACAGTGACGGATACGGCGAATGAACTGCTCATGGCAGGGCCGCTTCAATAATGACCGCGTTCATGATCGTTTTCTCTCTTTGCGCGCTTCCTCGATCTCCGCTTTGAGGGCATCGAGGTCGTCGTCACTCCACGAACCCTCCCGGACCAGCGCCGTCATCATCTGGCGGAGCGATCCGCCGAAAAATGTCTGCAGGTACTGTTGCAATGCCGTCCGCTTGGCGGCCGCCGGTGAGATCGTGGCTGAATAGATGTAGCGAACTCCGTCCTCCTGATGCTTCAGGCAGCCTTTTTTTTCAAGACGCGTCAGCATGACCCGAACCGAGGAGTAACTCGGCGGGCTCGCGAGACGGCTGCGGATGTCCTCGGCGGACGCTTTATTGCCCAAGGCGAAAATAGCGTTCATGATTTCCCGTTCCCGGCGCGTCAGGCGTTCCGTGGTTTGTTTCGGCATTGCGGCTCCGTCTTCATGTGCGACAGATGTAGCATTGTAATGCGACATCTGTCGCACGTCAATCGCAGTGCCCTGATGGATGGAAACGAAGCGACAGCGGTTGTGCAAGCCGCCGAACAGGTTTAGGATAATAAGAGACACCGTTTGTGGACACAGCTTGACCTTGGAGATATGACGCAACGGGACATCATCGTGATTGGCGCATCGGCCGGCGGAGTTGAAGCGTTGAGACAACTCGTCGGTGGGCTTCCGTCCACGATTCGCGCCAGTATTTTTGTCGTCCTTCATTTGCCGGCTTCCGAGAAGAGCCGGCTGCCCGAGATTCTTGCCGCAGCCGGCAGGCTGCCGGCGGCTCATGCGAAAGATGAAGAACCCATTCGCCCCGGACGGATCTATGTCGCTAAGCCGAATCTGCATATGCTGCTGAAACACGATCGAGTGAAACTGTGGGCCGGTCCCAAAGAAAATTACAGCAGGCCCGCGATTGATCCGTTGTTCAGGACGGCAGCCGAGACCTGCGGTTCCAGGGTAATCGGAGTGGTGCTCACCGGTTTATTGGATGATGGAAGCGGCGGGCTCATCGACATCAAGAAACACGGCGGCATTGCGGTTGTGCAGGATCCGGACGATGCGCCGTTTTCAAGCATGCCTGAAAATGCCCTGAAGCGGGACCATGTCGACTATTGTGTCCGGGTGTCTGAAATGCCCGGACTATTGGCTGCACTGGTCAGCGGCGCCCGTATCGAGACCTCCAAAGAGGAAATACCAATGCCGGACGAAGCCTATTCGCACACGGACCTGACCTGCCCGGAATGCAGAGGCCCATTGTCCGAACGCAGCGACGGAGGCCTGATGGAATTTCGTTGCCGGGTCGGGCACGTTTATTCATTGGAATCGGCAATCGCCGCGCATTCGGATACCGAGGAAAGGACACTCTGGTCCGGCGTTGTCGCCCTCGAAGAAAGCGCATCGCTGCTGCGCAAGGCGGCCGCGCACGTGAGACCGGACAAAGCCGAACGCATGATCGCGCGGGCCGACAGCGCGCTGGAAAAAGCCAGAGTGATCCGGGAAATGCTCGAAGACCTGCTTGCGCGCGCGGACACGGAACCTCAAAAGGACTGAGGGAACGAAACACAAGAGGCACAAACAAAACACCAGAAGCACAAGAAAATAGGCTTGCGAGCCCACTTCTTGTGCCTTTTGTGTTTCTTGTGTTCCGTTCCCGATTTTGCCAATTGTCCCGCCACCCAGATGAGTTAAAGCTTGACACCGCAGGCAACCAGGGACTAACGTCGGCCCCAAATTTCGCCGTAAAACTATAGGCCGTTCATTCCGAGGAATAACGGCCAGGTGACTTCAGACTATTGGGGGATCCGATGCGAACTCTCTGTGCAGCTTTAGCACTACTCATGGGCCTGGCTTTTTCGGGGGAGGCATTCAGCCAATCTATTTTCGCAACCGTGAGTGGAACGGTTGCGGATCCCAGTGGCGCCGTGCTTCCCGGCGTTTCTGTAACTGCAACGAATAACGCCACCGGAGTTGTGACAACGGTGGTCAGCAATGAATCGGGCGCCTACAACCTGACCGGCCTTCTGCCGGGCGCATACACGGTTTCTGCGGAGCTGCCCGGCTTTCAGAAAGCGACCTACACCAACGTCGTGCTCGGAAATGCGCAGCAGGTCCGATTGAACTTCACGATGCAGGTGGCGACGGCGGCGCAGTCGGTCGAAGTCACGGTGGCCGCGGACACTCTGCTGGCGACCTCGAGTTCCTCCATAGGTGAAGTCCTTTCGCAACAGAAAGTGGCGGATCTGCCGATCGTCGCCAACAACCTGGTGAGTTTTTATCTGTTGATGCCGGGGGTTCGCATGAATGACGACGGCATCAGCGGCACGTTTGCGGGGCTGACCGCCGACAAGGTGAATATCCAGCGCGATGGAGTCGATGCCAGCGGCTCGGCGCGTTACTCGCAGGCCGGCGCTCAAACCGCGACGGTCATCAACCCGGACCTGGTGGGCGAAATGCGGATCATCGTGGCGCCGGTCGATGCCGAAATGGGACGCGGCAACGGACAGATCCAGTTTCTGACTCGATCGGGAACCAACCAGATTCGAGGCGCCGGCGTGTGGTCCGTCCGGAATTCGGCCCTGGACGCCAATACCTGGACGAATAACTTTGCGGTCAACCCGGCAACCGGCGCCTGGAAGCCGACGGCGCCGAGTTTTAACAACGCCCACCAGCTCACTTGGAGTGTCGGCGGACCCATCATCAAAAACAGAACATTTTTCTTCACGTTATTCGACGACCAGATTGTCGGAGCGCATACGACACAAAATCCGATTGTGCTGACGCCATGCGCGCGTAACGGGATTTTCCGGTATTTCGACAGCTGGAATAACGGAAACGCGATTGCCCCGACTGTGTCCACCGGCGCCACTCCAACCATCGCCGTCGTGGATGGCATCGGTAATCCGCTGGCGCCCGCCACGAATCCGACGGGCGGGGCCTTCACGGGCGCCCTTCGCTACGCAAGTGTGTTCGGAAAGCTTCCCGCGGCCCTGCCCGCGGCGAGCGCCGACTGCTCCAATATTGCCGCGCTTGTCCAGCCGGGCACGAATTGGGACCCATTCCGCAAAGCGCTCGATCCCACGGGATACGTCACGAAGTTGACGGCCACCATGCCGATGCCGAACAATTACACCGTCGGCGATGGCCTGAATACGGCGGGGTTCACATGGCTGCGAAATGAGAACCGCGGGACGGAGAGCGTTTTCGGGACGCCCTCAGTCGGAATCACTGCCGGCGGCCTTGCGCGCAAACAGATCAACACCAAAATCGATCACAACCTCAACCCCAGAAACAAGCTGTCGGTGTCTTACACGTATGAAGACTCCGCCGGCAACTTCGACTATGCGACCTGGCCGAACGGCTTTCAAGCCACAGTTTTCAAGCACCCTCAGACATTGTCGGCCAATTTCGTTTCGACGCTGTCGCCGACACTGGTGAACGAAGCTCGACTGGGTATGCGTCGCATCGGCGAGAATTCGTACGACCCGCTGAACGATCCTACGTTGAGTAAGAACGCGCTGGCGTTCGTTCCTAACGTCAGCGGCTATCCCGTCCTTCCGCTTCTCGGGACGGGCGCTGTGAACTTCCAAACCAACCAGATCGTCGGCTCGGGCGGCACGTCCTCTTATCTGGATACGACGGTTTTGTTCAGCTACGGCGATTCGCTGAGTTGGACGAAAGGCAAACACGCATTCAAGTTCGGCGGTGAAATCCGCCGTGGACGCTCCCTGGGTAACGACGCGGGCGTAGGCAACCCAACGACCATTCCGCGCGCCACCGGCGGAGATGCCGCAAACGCTCCCATCTCGACCACGGCGATCAGCTCAGCCAACATGACGGGGCTGGCGGGAACCAGCGCGAGCGGCAACAACGCTGCCGTGCGCAACCTGCTGGATTTCCTTGCCGGTTCGTTGTCCCAGGTCTCGCAGCTCAAATTCATGGAAGATCCGAACAACCTGACGTCGTTTGTCGACTTCAAAACGTATCCCTGGCGGGTTCGCGAGTTCCACAACAATGAAGCGAGCTTTTACGCCAAAGATGATTGGAAGGTGCAGAAGAACCTGACGCTGAACCTTGGGTTGCGCTGGGACTACTACGGAGTGCCATACGACACCCACGGCCTGATGGCAGGAGCGATCGGAGGCGAAGCCGCCATCTGGGGCGTCTCCGGATCGAGCTTCGCTGATTGGATGAAGCCGGGAGTTCGCGGCACCAACACTCCCGTCGGCTATCTCGGCAAGAACTCGCCTAATCCCAATACGCCCTGGTACAACAACGACTACAACAATTTCGGCCCCGCGGTTGGTTTTGCATGGCAGGTTCCGTGGTTCGGCGAGGGCAAGACAACCATTCGCGGCGGCTATCAGGTCACGTATCAAATCATCCAGGCGCCCAACAATATATTTCAGGAGAACGCTGTTCCCGGCAGCACCAACAGCATTCAGTTTACGGGGGATGCCGCAGCCAATGCCTATCTCGATTTGACAAAGCTGTCATCGTTGATTCCAGTGCCTTCCTCGCTCGTGCCGATGCAACCCGTTCCGGTTACGGATCGAACTCAACAGGTTTATCAACCGCAAGCCAACACGGTAGCTCCGTACGCTCAGAACCTGACATTGTCGGTGACGCGGAGTCTCAGTTCGAGTCTAACGCTGGATTTGCGCTACGTTGGAACGCTGGCAAGAAAGCAATGGAATCCGACGTTCAATATCAACAGCCCGAACTTCCTTTTCAATGGGTTGAAAGAGGCTTTTGACGCCGCGCGCGCAGGCGGAGAGTCCACGTTGTTGAATCAGATTTTCAACAACATCAATCTCGGGTCCGGAACGGTGGGACAGAACGGATTTACGGGGGCCGCCGAGCTTCGAGCCGACAGCCGGTTCAACTCGAACCTTGCCAATGGCAATTACTCCGCGGTGGCGGCAACATTGAATACCCTGGACTATACGGCGGCTTTGAATCCCACTTTGCCCGCCGTTGCATCGGGCGTCAACGGGGCTGTATTGAGAGTCAATCAATTTCCGGATAACTTTATCGCCACGAACCCGCAGTTCAGCAATGTGTACCTCGTGACCAACGACTTCAGCACCAACTACCATTCGCTTGAAGCGCAAGTCACGATGCGGCCCGCGCACGGTCTCGGCTTTCAGTCGACGTACACGTTCAGCAGGGCACTGGGAACCGGCCAATGGGCCGCGAGCGGGAATACTCTGGGCCCGACCTTTACGGCGCCGTTCGCCCGGCATGCCGACTACTCGGTACAGCCGGATACCCGCACTCACGATTTCCGCACCAACGGCACTTTCTCCCTGCCCGTCGGGCCAAACAAACAGTTCTTCAACGGAACATCGGGAGTCCTCGGACGGATTATCGAGAATTGGCAGACCGGCTTTGTCCTCAACTTGAACACCGGCGCGCCGGCAACGGTCGGCGCCAGTACGTCTTTGTATGCCAATGCAAGGCCGGATGTCGTCGGGCCGTTCCCGAAGGAAGGGAAAGTAACGTTCAACGGAACTCCGAAGACAACCGGAAGTTATTTCGCGCCGGGCACCGTTGCGACGGTCAAAGATCCGCAGTGTGCCGCGCTCGCGGCGAGTTTACAGCCTCTTTGCACACTGAATGCGCTGGCCAATACCCAGACGGGCCAGGTCCTGATTCAGAACGCCAAGCCGGGAACCGTTCCGTCACTGGGTATCAACTCGATGTATGGGCCGGGCCGCTGGCGTTTTGACGCCAACATCAGTAAAGCCATCCGGCTCACGGAGTCCAAGAACCTGCAGTTCCGCCTGGACGCCTCGGATGTCTTCAACCATCCGGAGCCGAACGCGCCAAGTCTGAGCCTTGCCAGCACCACGGGTTTTGGAGTGATCACCGGCAAGAGCACCCTGCACCGGATGTTGCAGGCGCAACTTCGCTTTACCTTCTAGACGAGGCGAAGTATTTTAGTTTGAGAAAAAAGGGGATTCTCATGATTAAAGTGAGCAGACGCAGACTTTGCTGCCTTGCCGTTCTCGTGACCTGCTGTTTCGCCGGAGCGAACGTGCTGACAGCTCATCATTCCTTCGCCATGTTCGATACGACGAAATCGATGGCGCTGACCGGCACGGTTACCAAGTTCGAATGGACCAACCCGCACGCCTATATCGAGATCGACGTTCCCGAGGGCAACGCCGTCAAGCACTGGAGCATCGAACTGGGAAGTCCGAGCATCCTCCAGCAAAGCGGATGGAAGTTCAAAGACTTGAAACACGGTGACAAGATCAGCGTGAAAATCAGTCCGTTGAGGAGCGGAGAGCCGGGCGGACTGCTTGTCCAGGCAACCTTGGCGGATGGGCGAACTCTCGGGAATGGGCCGGGCCGAGGCCCGTCTGCGGCTACAGCCCCAACCAAATGAACGCTCGTCATCCGGAGGCTCTCATGTTGTCGAAGAATGGTGCCAGGCCGTTCGCCCGGATTGCACTATGTGCTGTTTGGTGTGTCCTGTTTGTTGCCGGCGGAGCTTATGCGCAGTCGAAACCCAGCACTCCCGATTTCAATGGTGTCTGGACACCGTATCGTGGCGGCCGCGGCGCTGATCCGAAACTAACGCCGCCGCCCGCGACGCCGCTGGCGATGAAGCCGGAGTATAACGAGCCGTATCAGGCCCGCCGCGCCGTCGAGGCGGAGGCTACCAGGCGCGGCGAACCCCTCGCTTCGGCTGCTGTATCGTGCGTGCCGTATGGCATGCCGGCGATGATGTCGGTCGTCAGTTATCCGGTGGAGATCACGCAAACGCCGAAGCAGCTCACCATCGTCACTGAGGCTTTCGATGAAGTCCGCCGGGTCTTCATGGACAAGCCCCAGCTTCCGATCGATGACGTGCCGCCGGGGTTCTACGGCCGCTCGGTCGGCCATTGGGAGGGCGGCACGTTAATGATCGATACCGTCGGCATCAAGGAATCCGTGAAATACCAGGGCATTCCGCACAGCGATCAAATGCGGATCACCGAACGTATGCGGCTGGTTTCGCCTGATGTGCTCCACGACCAGATCACGATCGAGGATCCGGTGGTGCTCGAGAAGCCTTATACCTACACGCTGGCTTACCGGCGCACGCCTGATTATGAAATGGTCGAATTCGTCTGCGATAACAATCGCGAGTATGTCGATGAAAAAGGCGTCCAACACCTCAGGACGGAGAAGTAAGAGGAGAATAGGGGACTCATGATCAAATCACGGACGACTGCACGGGTGGTTGCATTTGTGGCCGCATTCCTCTTTTGTGCCGGAGCGGACTTACAGGCGCAGTTTCAACCGGCGGGTGCGCTCGGCGCGCTGGCGCCGGCGAATCTGGCGAAGCCGCGTCCGAAGCCGCCATTCGACCTGACCGGAACATGGTTGCACGGCGGCGGGCCCAATAACGCCTTCCAGTTTGCGCCTCCGCCAGGCTTCAGGCTGACTCCAGAGGCGCAGGCGATTTACGATGAAGCGCAAAAAGCCCGGGCGGAAGGCAAGGTGTATCACGACGACATCGGCCAGTGCTGGCCGTCGGGCTTGCCGATCCTGATGACCCGGGTGTGGCCGATCGCGATGATCCAGCTCCCCACCGCGGTCTTCATGATCCAGGAATTGATGAACACCATGCGGATCGTTTATCTGGATGGCCGCCCGCACACGGATCCCGATATTGCGGTGCCCAGCTTCAACGGCGAGTCGATCGGCCACTGGGAAAACGACACGCTGGTGGTCGATACGAAGTACTTCGTCGCCGACCATCATTGGATCGACGCCGGAATCAAGGCGAGCGACGCCCTGCACATCGTCGAGCGGATTCGCATGACAAACGAGGGAAACACCCTGGAGATCGAATACACGCTGAGCGATCCCAAGACCTGGGAAGGCGACTGGAAGATGACAAAGCGCTGGCAACGGGTTGACGCCCGGGACATTGCTGAAGTCGAATGCCTGCCTGACCTCAACGAGCACATGCCAAGCACCCACTCGAACGCAAATGTCCGCTAGTGCAAATGTCGACGCCGCCCGAGGCCGGCCAAACAATAGCTTCCGAGGTCAGGCAATGGTGTGCAACGATGACAGCCGCACTTTTGCATTCCGGGAGGGAAGATGTTTCGAAGAATATCCATTGCAATGATTCTGGGCCTGATGTGCGTGGTTTCCGCCGCGATGGCCCGGCAACAGGCGCCCGCAGGCGCTGATGGCGCGCGCGGCGGCGGCCGTGGACAACGGGGAGGAGGCGGCGGCCGGGGCGGCACACCCACCACAACGATGATCAAGCCGGGCCTTTTTATGATTTCCGGCATTGGCGGTTCCGCATCCGTGATCGTTCGCGTGACGGACGACGGCCTGGTTCTGGCAAATACGGGCGTGTTGGGCGATCAGAACTACGAGACCCTGATGAACATGATCAAAATGATCTCCGACAAACCCATCAAGTACGCCGTCATCGGTGATGTCCATCAGGACAAGAGCGGCGGCGCCGGTCCCATGATCAAGGCTGGAGTCCAAGTCATCGGCCATGTCAACGAGAAGGAAGGCCTGAAGACCTACACGAACGCGGCGGGAACGCCGGAGCCGCCCAACGTCACCTTCGACAAAGACTATTCGATCAAGCTCAACAACAAGGAAGTCGCACACGTTTATTACTTCGGCAAGGCCTCGACGAACGGCGATGCCTTCGTCTACTTCCCGGATTTGAAGGTCGTCACGATGGGCGATGTGTTCCAGCAGGGGATGAACTGCGACTACGCCCAGGGCGGCAGCCTGGTCGAATGGCCAAAGACCCTCGACGCGGTGATGAAACTCGATATCGACACCGTCATTCCGAATCGCGGCAATCCGGCGACAAAAGCCGACCTTCAGGCCGCCCGCGACCGCGTCGCGAAAATCGACAGCGTCGCCATCGACCTTGTGAAGAAAGGAACTCCGAAGGAGCAGTTGCTCGCGCAGATCAACGCGGCCGATTCAACCCTGAACGTGAACGGGTTTCTGAATATCAATGCGGCGATGCGGCTTGACGCGTTCTACGAGGAATTGCAGAAAGCGGCGAAATAGATAATTTTATTGGAGGTTGCATCATTCGAGGTTTCTGCATTTCAAATCTCAAATGAAACAACCTCAAATGATACAACCTCCAATATCATATGGAAGCCAAACGGTATGTTCCCACCGAAAGCATCACGGCATAGCCTTCTTTAACTAAGGCGCGGTTGCCGAGTCCGGCGTCCGGGCGCGACAGCCCGGTGACGCGTGCCAGCTCACCGGGGATTGTCAGCCCGGCGCCGTCCAGGAAGCATTGAGCCACGTCGCGCAACGCGTCCGTCCGGCTCATTTTCGAGGCCAGTTCCTTCGGAAAGCGTTCTTCGGCGAGGCCCCACAGGTACGTGAACTTCGGTTCATAGACGACATCGGCCGGAACGACGATCATGGCCGCCTGGAGTTCGTCCAGCGCCCGCGTGAACGCGGCTTTCTCGAGCAGGCCCGACTCCTGGCGCAATTCTGTCGTCGCCATTTCCCATTCTCTGCGCAGCACGCGCAGGACGTTCAAGGCCGCCTTGCTCAGCCGTTCTTTCTCCTCGCGCCGGCGAATGCCGAAGAGTGTCTTGAATGAGGGAATCATGCGGGGAGCGAGAAAGGTCGCCCGGCCTCGCGGCAGCTTGCCGTAGTAGACGCGGCCGCGCCGCAGCAGTTCATCTTTCAACCGCCAGGCGTGAGAGCTTTCCGGATCCTTTTGGACGTTCCGGGGCATAACCGCGTCGCGCCGGCCGCACACGGCAACATAGAGTGAGGGACCCGGTTTTCTGGAGTCCGTCATGCAGCCGGCAAACCCGACCCGAGCGATGAAGGCTTCGGCGTTCAAGACTGTCTGGACGGAGTCCTTCTCCTCCCGGTTCCAGTGCAGGTCCCGGTGTTCTTCGATATGAGAGGGTAATTCCTGGTATGTCGGCAAGCGAAAGCAGATTAACCTTAGTGCATGAAGGTTTTCTGCGTTATTTTGATTTTGATCCCTCAGCTGGCTCTTGCCGACCGATGTCCCGACCTATCGGGAAAGTACACGATTCAGGGGCAGGATGGGCAGGCGGTCCATCTCAGTATCGATCAAGACGAATGTCTGTATATCTCAATCGAACGAAGCAGCAGTAACCAGGGAAAAAACGTCAAGGATAAGCATACCTTCGCGCTGGATGGCGTGTTACATCCCGGCTCGTTGGGTGGGTCGACCGAACAGTCCAGATCGTCGGCGAGGTTCGTGGGCGGAAAGCTCGAGCTGACGGTAGCATCTTCTTCCGGAGACGTAATTTCCAAGGAGACCTGGCAGCCGCTTAAAGACAAAAGCATCGAGATCAAGGATATGAAAGGCGGAACGATTCTTGCCAAAAAAGGCCGCAGATGAAACCTATCCACGACTGTTTGTTGCCCGCTCGAAAATCCACGGCCTCGGCCTGTTCGCCGGCCAGGATATCGAATGGGGACAGCGCCTGATCGAGTACCAGGGAAAACTGGTTTCCCAGCGCGAGGCGCAGCGCCGCCGCCGCTTCTATGATTCAATCGGATTTACCTGCCTGATGGAATTCGGAGACGGCCGCGCCGTCGACGGTATTTTCGGCATGAACGAGTCCAGGTTCATCAATCATTCCATCAAGCCGAACGTCGCCGCCGTGCGCGAAGGCGCCGGTGGGATCATCTTTTACTCCCTGGATGACATCGCAAAGGGCGAGGAGCTCACGTTCAACTACGGGTTCAATCCCAGAAAAGCAGGAAGACGGAAGATCGTCTGACGGCAGTGGTAATGCGATTCCCCTTTGCGTTACTATCTTCTGTTGCACGTGTTAAGAAACGCGTGAGTGGGCGTTGACACCTGTTGAAGCATGTGGTTGAATCCACGTCTTTGTGTGACGGCCGCTCTTCGAGACAATCCAGTTACTTCCGAGATTTAGAAAGTGGCAGAAGAACAAAAGGATAACCAGCAGACCGAAAAGCCGGCTGAGCCAGCAGCCCAACCCGAAAAACCCGTGGCACCGCCCAAGACGGCGGCCCCGCCGGCACCGGCGGCGCCCCCAGCGGGGGAACCCAAAGCCGCCGCTCCAAAGCCTCCGCCGCCACCGCCGGGAGCGAAGCCGGCTGCACCCGCTGCTCCGGCGAAACCCAAGGGCCCTCAACAGGAACCCTGGACGAGCCCGCTCGTCGATGCGCTCAAAGAAAAATTCGGGGGCGAGTTCGTCAAGTCGTATTCCTTTCTGGGTCAGAATCAGATTGAAGTAAAGAAGGATCGCATCGCGGAAATTATGGTGTTTCTCCGCGATAACACGATCGTTCCGTTCAACTATCTGGCGGATGAAACGGCGGTTCACTGGCCGAAGGATGAGGTGTTCGAGATCATTTACATTCTCTACTCCTTCGAGAAAAACGAATACGTCCGCGTCAAGGCCCGGGTCAAGGAATGGGAGTCGATCGAAAGCGTTGTTTCAGTCTGGACAACTGCCGACTGGCTAGAACGCGAAGTCTACGACATGTTCGGCGTGCAGTACGCCAATCACCCCAACCTCAAACGAATCCTTCTGCCGGAGGATTGGACCGGTTTCCCGCTGCGAAAGGATTACAACATCCGGCTGCAGGACGTGGAGTGGGTGCGCAAGCACCTCGGTATCGATTCAGGCCAGAAATACTACGTCGGAGAGGCGCGAGACGAGAGTCCGGATTACCGGACGCCGCAGGATTAATTTATCCATATGCCCACTAAAGACGAAACTCTATTTGATGCGAGTGAAATAACCGTCAGCATGGGGCCGCAACACCCGTCGACGCACGGCGTGCTGCAGGTGAAACTGAAGCTGGACGGCGAGCGGGTGATCGACGCCGAGTGCGTGATCGGCTACCTGCATCGCGGAGTCGAAAAGCTCGGTGAAGCGCAGACCTACGGGCAGTGGGTTCCGACGCTCGACCGCATGGACTACGTTGCGGCGGTGTCGAACTGTCTCGGTTACTGCGAAACGATCGAGAAACTTCTCGGTGTGACGGCGCCGCCGCGCGCGCAATACATCCGGATCATCATGACCGAGCTGAACCGGATCTCGAGCCACCTGCTCTGGCTTGGCACTCACGCGCTGGATATCGGCGCGATGACCGTGTTCCTGTATGCGTTCCGCGAGCGCGAAGAAATTCTCAAGATTTTCGAGAATTATTGCGGCGCCCGCCTGACCACGCACATGTTCCGGATCGGCGGTACGCAATACGAGATCTACGCAGGTTTCGAAGACCAGGTCCGCAAATTCGTGCGGGAGTTTCCGGCCCACGTCGATGAATACGAAACGCTTTTGACCGAGAACCGCATCTGGATCGGCCGTACCCGCGGCGTCGGTGTGATTTCGGCCAAGGAAGCGATTGATCTGGGCGTCACCGGTCCGCCGCTGCGCGGTTCGGGCGTGGAGTGGGATCTTCGAAAAGCAAAGCCATACTGCATTTATCCCGAATTTCAGTTCGATATTCCAACCGGCACGACCGGAGATACCTACGACCGGTATATGGTGCGCATCGAGGAGATGCGGCAGTCCGCGCGGATCGTCGCGCAGGCGGTCGAGAAGATTCCAGATGGACCGATCATGGCCAAGGTATCCAAGATCATCAAACCACCGGTGGGGGATATTTATCATTCGATCGAGGCGCCGAAAGGGGAACTCGGTTACTACATCGTCAGCGACGGGAGCACGCAGCCGTATCGCGCGCGGGTGCGGCCGCCATCATTTGTGAACCTGCAGGCCTTAAAGAAGATGGTCGCCGGTCTCATGGTGGCCGACGTCGTGGCGATTATCGGAACGCTCGACATCGTCCTGGGCGAAATCGACCGGTAGCGAAGCGTGAGCGCGATAGCGCGAAACAGGAACTAGAGCGCATTTTATATATGGACTTTGCAATCGATTACATTCTGATACCGCTCATCAAGATCGCCCTCATTCTGGCGATCGTCCCCGGATATGTCGCCGTCATTACGCTCGCGGAACGGAAAGTCATTGCCTGGATGCAGGTCCGGCTCGGTCCGATGCGCGTCGGTCCCTGGGGAATTCTTCAGATGGTGGCGGATCCACTCAAACTGCTGATCAAAGAAGACATCGTTCCCGATCAGGCGGACCGCTGGATTTTCACGCTGGCTCCCGTCATCTGTCTGATTCCGGCATTCATCGTACTGGCCGTGATTCCGATCGGTCCGCCGATACATATTCTAGGCCGGACGGTCACGATGTATCTCACGGACATCAACATCGGCGTCCTTTATGTAATGTCGATTTCGTCGGTGGGGGTGCTGGGAATCATTCTCGGCGGCTGGGCCTCCAACAGCAAATATCCGTTGCTCGGAGCGCTTCGCTCTGCCGCCCAGATGGTGAGCTACGAAGTCGCGCTCGGCTTCTCGATCATCGGCGTTTTGATGCTCTCCGGCAGTTTGAGCCTGGTCAGCATCGTCGAAGCGCAGAAGAATACCGGCTACTGGTATGTCTTTCTTCAGCCGATAGGATTCATCCTTTTCTTCATCTGCGGAGTGGCGGAAACCAACCGGGCGCCCTTCGATCTGCCGGAAGCCGAATCGGAGCTGGTGGCGGGCTTCCATACGGAATACAGCGGTTTCCGATTCTCCCTGTTCTTCCTTGCAGAGTATGCCAACATGCTTACAGTGGCAGCTATGGCCGTCACCCTGTTCTGGGGCGGCTGGTTGCGGCCGTTCCCGAACGTCGCGGCGCTCTCATTCCTGGATCTGATTCCCGGAGTTCTCTGGTTCATCGCCAAAGTTGTCGTCTTCCTCTACTGCTACCTATGGTTCCGGGCGAGCTGGCCGCGTTATCGGTACGATCAGCTGATGAAGCTGGGCTGGCAATATCTCCTGCCGCTTTCGATGGCAAACGTCGTCGTGACCGCTGTGGTCGTTCTGGTTTTAGGCGGGAAAGGATAAACATATGAAGGTCAAACGTCCGGAACTCAGCTTCCTTAAGAAGATATTCCTGGTCGACTTGATCAAGGGACTGGCTCTGACGTTCTCATACCAGCGCCCTTCGAAGAATTACACGGAGCAGTACCCAAAGGTCCGTCCCAAAGTCGCGGAACGTTTCCGCGGCGCGCCGCGCCTGAACAACGATCCGGAGAACGGCGAAACGCTTTGTATCGCGTGCAACCTGTGCGCGCTGGCGTGTCCGGAACACTGCATCGAAGTGGGGTGGGAGCGTACCGCAGAAGGGAAGAAGGCGCTGACGACGTACACGTTCGATCTGTCGCGCTGCATGTTTTGCGGGCTTTGCGAGGACGCCTGCCCGACCCCATGTCTGGAACTGACACAGGATTTCGAGTTGAGCTTGTATGACCGCCGGAATATGAAGTGGGGCCGGCAGAAGCTCGAAGAAGGCAATCAGCCGGTGGTCTACACGAAATGATGGCTGTCGCTCACAAGCCATTGAGCAACAATTGACATGCTGCAGCTAGTTCTTTTTTACATCTTTGCCGCAATCGCCATCGTCTCCGCGATTCTTTTGATCACGCGGCACAACGTGGTGCACAGCGCGGCCTTTCTTGGCTCAACCCTGTTTGCCGTCGCCGGCATTTTTCTGACGCTCCATGCCGAGTTTCTCGCCGGTGTGCAGGTCATCGTTTATGTCGGCGGCATTCTGGTGCTGTTTGTATTCGTCATCATGTTGATCTCGGTGGAGCGCGCCGAACATGAGCGGCAATTCAACCGGCAATGGGTCATCGCGCTGATAACCTCCGCGATCCTGATTGCGGAACTCGCATACGGCCTGTACGAGGGCCGCGATTCTCTGAACCTGCCTGTAGCGGTTCCGCCGCCCGCGGCCGCAGCTGCCGTGGTGGGGAATTCCGAGAGGGTTGGAATTGCGTTGTACACAACCTATCTATTGCCCTTTGAGATCGCGTCGATCCTGCTGCTGGTTGCGGTCGTCGGGGCTGTCGTGCTGGCGAAAAAGCGAACGCCGGCGGAAGAGTAAACCGGTATGGTTGGGACGTTTCATTATCTGCTTTTAGGTGCGGCTCTCTTTACAATCGGCGTCATCGGCGTTCTCACGCGCAGAAATATCATGATCATCCTCATGTCGATTGAGCTGATGATGAATGCCGTCAATATCAACCTGATCGCGTTCTCCGACCGCCTTCAGCAGGTGACCGGACAGGTCTTCGCAATCTTTGTCATCACAGTCGCTGCGGCCGAAGCCGCGGTGGGTCTCGGGATCGTTATCGCGATGTTCAAGAACAAGGAAACCATGAACATCAACGAAATCGATCTGATGAAGTGGTAACCGTACTCAGGGAAGAAACAATGGGAACCTATTGGAAATTGCATCAATCGGAGTTTCTTCATTCCAGATTTAGAAATGAAGAAACCCCGGATGATTCAATTTCCAATGAGTCTTGTCTCGTTTTCCGTTTCTCAATAGTGGAATGTAGATGAACTTTTTAGATCTGATCTGGCTGATCCCGCTGTTTCCGGCGATCGGATTCGTCATCAACGGGCTGTTCGGAAAACGGCTGCCGAAGAGCGTCGTCGCGGTGATCGCCTCCGGCGCCGCATTCATCGCCTTCATTTTCGCTGCCGGGGCGGTGTTCCAGCTTCTCCAACTCGAACCCGGCCATCGTGAGCACACCGTGCGGCTTTACGAGTGGATCAATGCCGGCCCGTCTCACAATGCCGAAGGCGCGATGACGCGGTTCTCGGTCGACTGGTCTTATCTGCTGGATCCGCTTTCGTGCGTGATGGTGCTCGTCGTCAGCGGTATCGGTTTCCTGATTCACGTCTACTCGATCGGATACATGCATGAGGAGGACGGGTTCTATCGCTTTTTTACGTACCTGAACCTCTTCATGTTCTCGATGCTGACGCTGATTCTGGGCAGCAACTATCTGATGATGTTCATCGGGTGGGAAGGCGTCGGTTTATGTTCGTACCTCCTTATCGGCTATTACTTCCACAAGAGAAGCGCGGGCGATGCCGCCAAGAAAGCTTTTGTGGTGAACCGCGTCGGTGACTGGGGACTTTCGATCGGGATCATGATGATCTTCGCGACGTTCGGGACGCTGGAATTCAACCAGGTCGGCGAGAAGGTCCGCGAAGGCGTGATGTCCGGCGCGTTCCATGTCGGCGACCCCGTGTTCTTCACGATTGCCCTGGCGCTCTTCATCGGCGCGACCGGCAAGTCCGCCCAGCTTCCGTTATATGTATGGCTGCCCGATGCCATGGAGGGTCCGACGCCCGTCAGCGCTTTGATCCATGCCGCAACGATGGTGACCGCCGGCGTTTACATGGTGGCGCGCAGCAACTTCATTTACCAGATGGCCCCGTCGGTCATGGCGATCATTGCCGTGGTTGGAGCCCTCACGGCATTTTTCGCGGCCTCGATCGCGCTGGTTCAAAACGACATCAAGAAAGTGCTGGCGTATTCGACCGTCAGCCAGCTCGGATACATGTTCCTGGCTCTCGGCGTCGGGGCGTTTACGGCCGGTATCTTCCACCTGATGACGCATGCCTTCTTCAAGGCTCTCCTCTTCCTTTGCTCGGGCAGCGTGATTCATGCCATGCACCACGAGCAGGACATGCGCAAGATGGGCGCGCTGAAGAACAAGATTCCGATCACGTTCTGGACGATGGCCATCGGCACCGTGGCAATTGCGGGCGCGCCGCCGTTCGCCGGATTTTTCTCGAAGGACGAGATCCTCTGGAGAGCGTTCTCGAGCGAGCAGGGCCATGTCTTGCTCTGGCTGATGGGAGCCCTGGTGGCTGGGATGACGGCTTTTTATATGTTCCGGCTGTTGTTCATGACGTTCTTCGGGCATTCGAGGGTCGATCACCATACAGAACATCACATCCATGAATCGCCCGCTTCGATGACCACGCCGTTGATCATCCTCGCAATCGGCTCGATTGTCGCGGGATGGATCGGCTGGCCGGCCTGGCTCGGCGGAACGAACGCATTCGAGCATTTTCTGGAACCGGTGTTCGAGCCGCTGCCGATTCCACATGCGCCGCCGGCCGACTACGGCAAGTTCGCCGAGGGGGGCATGGCCGTAATTTCCGTCCTCATCGCGGTGATCGGCTTCAGCGTCGCTTATTTCAAATACTGCAAGCGCAGCTGGGAAGAGGAGCGCGAGGTACGACAGTACGGTTCGCTTTATCGCTGGATATTGAACAAGTGGTACATCGACGAGCTCTATGACGCGCTGTTCGTCAATCGCGCGAAGGACGCCGGCAAGACTTTGTGGAGATTCGATGCGAAAGTCGTTGACGGCGCGGTTAACGGCTCGGCATACACCGCCGTGGAAGGCGCCCTCGGTTCGAGCTGGTGGGATCGCTGGATCGTGGACGGGCTGGTCCGGCTGATCGGCGGTTTTGTGAAGACATTGAGTTGGCCTGTCCGCCTGATTGAAACAGGATATGTGCAGAATTACGCGCTGGTAATGATTTTCGGCGTTTTGATCTTCATTGGTTATGTTTTGTGGGGGACTCCGTAATGGACTTCTTTCGTCAGCATATCCTGACCATCGTGGCGTTCTGGCCGCTGGCGGGCATGATTGTTCTCTTTTTCTTCAACAAGGAGAACAAAACTCTCATTCGCATCTGGGCCAATTTCGTTTTGATTGCCGGATTCGTTCTGTCGCTGCCGCTGTGGTTCTGGTTCGATCGCAACACTTCGGACCAGATGCAGTTCGTGGAGAACATACCCTGGGTGCAGACGCTCGGCGCGAATTATCACGTCGGCATCGACGGGATTTCGCTGCTGCTGATCATGCTGACGACGCTGCTTGGTCCCCTGGCGGTATTGTCATCCTGGACCGCGATCGAAAACCGGGTAAAGGAATACTACGTTTTCATGATGATGCTGCAGGTCGGCATGCTGGGCGTCTTCATCTCGCTCGACTTCTTCCTGTTTTACGTGTTCTGGGAAGTCATGCTGGTGCCGATGTACTTCCTGATCGGGGTGTGGGGCGGTCCAAGAAAGCTTTACGCGGCGATCAAGTTCTTCCTGTATACGCTGGTGGGATCGGTTCTCATGTTGCTCGGGATCCTGGCGCTGTATTTCATCTATCCGTCCATTGCCGCGCAGCACGCGGATATCGCAGCTCAGTTCGGAGTCGGCAATACGTTCGACGTACTGGCGTTTCACGCGATCGCCCCGTATCTGGCATACAATTTCCAGTACTGGATATTCCTCGCCTTCTTCGTCGGATTCGCGATCAAGGTTCCGATGTTCCCGTTCCACACCTGGCTGCCCGACGCTCACGTTGAAGCGCCCACAGCGGGTTCGGTCATTCTTGCCGGAGTGCTGCTGAAGATGGGAACATACGGATTCCTGCGCTTCAGTCTGCCGATTCTTCCGGAAGGAACAAAACATTTCGTCCCCATGATGATCACGCTTGCGATTATCGGCATCGTTTACGGCGCCCTGGTCGCGATGATGCAGCCGGATATGAAGAAGCTTGTGGCGTATTCGTCCGTCAGCCACATGGGATTCGTCATGCTCGGCATGTTCGCCCTGAATCCGAATGGATTGAACGGAAGTATCATCCAGCAGATCAACCACGGAATCTCGACCGGCGCGCTCTTCTTGATCGTCGGCATGATCTACGAACGCAGGCACACTCGTGAAATCGCCCAATTCGGCGGCATTTCGAATGTGATGCCGATGTTTGCGATCGTCTTTTTGATCATGACGATGTCGTCTATCGGCCTGCCCTTGCTGAACGGGTTCATCGGTGAATTCACCATCATGATGGGCGCCCTGCAGGAACACCTCGCATGGGCGGTCTTCGCCGGCTCGGGGATCGTTCTTGGCGCGGCTTACATGCTCTGGCTTTATCAGCGGACGATGCTCGGTAAAATCGAAAACCCGGCCAACGAGAAGCTGCTCGACCTCAATCTGCGCGAACTGGCGACGATCGTTCCGCTGATTATCGTGGCCTTCTGGATCGGTCTGTACCCTGCGCCGTTCTTCCGCATTCTGGATAAGCCGGTAAACAAGATCGTGGCGAAGGTTCGTCCGGACTTCTTTCAGGGTGCTCCACGGCTGAACGCCGAGAATGGAGCCGTCCGGTAATGCAATTTCTGCAGACCGTCACTGTACAGGATATAGGCGCGATTGTTCCGGAACTCGAACTGGCTGTATTCGGGATGTTTCTCCTGATCTTTGACCTGTTGGTCAAGGAAAAGCGCAAACTCGGCTATTTTGCGCTGGCCGGCATCGCCGCATCGGCTCTGTTTTTGTACCGCTTGAGATCGGTGGAATTTTCGGCATATGGCGGCGCATTGAGCCTCGATCCGTTCGCCATATTCTTCAAGCTGATCTTTCTGCTGGCCGCCGCTCTCTCGATCGCGATTTCGTTGAAATACCTCGACATCGAGCGGGAAAATCACGGCGAATACTATGCGTTGATCCTGTTCGCGACGATGGGCATGATGTTCATGGCCGGCGCCGTCGATCTGGTGACGCTGTATATCGGTCTCGAGACGATGGCGATTGCGACGTATGTCCTCGTCGGTTTCCTGCGCAGCAATCAACGATCGAACGAAGCTTCGCTCAAGTATTTCCTGCTCGGAGCGTTTTCCTCCGGGATCCTGCTTTACGGCATGTCGCTCCTATATGGCATTTCGGGGTCGACACGGTTCGTCGATATCGCGGAAGCGCTGTCGCGGCGTCCAATTACCGATCCGATTTCGCTGATGGCGATGATCACACTGTCCGCCGGAATGTTCTTCAAGGTGGCGGCTGTGCCGTTTCATCAATGGACTCCGGACGCCTACGAAGGCGCCCCGACCTCGATAACCGCCTTCATGTCGGTTGCGGTGAAAGCCGCATCGTTTGCGATGATGGTCCGCATCTTCATGGTTGCGATCTATCCGCTCCGGCCTCAGTGGGTCACGATCATGGCGGCGGTTTCGATCATGACGATGACGATCGGCAACATTGCGGCGATCACGCAGTCGAACGTCAAGCGGCTGCTGGCGTATTCGTCGATTTCACATGCCGGATACATCCTGATCGGCTTCATTGCAGGAAACGAGACCGGTCTGACTGCCGTTGGACTCTATCTTCTGATCTACACCTTCACCAACATCGGTGTCTGGGCGGTGATCGTCGCCCTGCGGCGCAAGGATGTCATCGGCGAACACGTCGATGACATGGCGGGATTGTTCTTCCGGCATCCCACAGCCGCCGTGCTGATGTTGATTTTCCTGCTCTCGCTGGCCGGCATCCCGCCGACCGCGGGTTTCATCGGCAAATACTTCCTTTTTGCCGCCGCCATCGAAACAGGGCACAACGTCCTGGCAGTCATCGCGGTGTTGAATGCCGCGATATCGGTCTACTTCTACTTCAGGATTGTCGTCTCAATGTTCATGCGTGACGCAACCGAGAAGACCGGCCTCACCCTTGCTCCTGGTTTGAACATGGCTCTGGGTGTCGCGATCATCTTCACGATGCTGATCGGAATTTATCCGGATCCGTTTATCGCGCTGGCGAGACACGCCGTCATTCTGGGGTTCTGACGAGCCGCCACGATCACTGGCAGGTGGCTGAGATCTCCTCAATCGAGTTCACATTGATTCGATTTCCGGTGGGGCTCCGCACAATGATGCCTTTCACCTGCACCTTCTTGTCTTCACGCGGGAACGGGTCGAAATTTTCGGCATCCTGCAGCCTGAAGCTGTAGTCGCCAAGCGGCCGGTTTTTGGATTCTTCGAGCTCCTTGTCGATTTTCTTGAAGGAGTCTCTGGTGCGAACGGGTTCGCTGGCTTGCTCCAGAAACCAGTTACTGTTGCCCATCTGTTCGAGACAGCCGACCGAAAGCACAGGAACGAAGTTGGGAACGGGCCTTGGGCCGCCTTTCCCCACAAGCTCAACGTTGTCGAGCACCTCAGGTTTCAGTTCCGTCTTGCCCGCCGGCATGTCGTTGCTTTGCAGTACAAACGAAATGATATCAATATATGTCTGGTCCGGAAGACCGCCGGGGTTGCCCCGGGGCATGGTGGCTTTCATATCCAGGAACAGCGTTTCCAGGTTGTCTTCGCGGCGGCGCTCGATGAACGGCTCGCCCTTCATGGCGCCTTCGATTCCCAGCAGGTCCGGCTTGTGGCATTCGACGCAATACTGCGTGTAACCGGTTTTTCCCCGCTGGGCCTGATCTGCGGTATAGACACCGTCCCAGACAGTTTGTGCGAAGAGAGGCGTGCTGAGGAGGTATGAAGCGGCGAGAAGCCACAGATAACGCCGGCAGGCGAACAAAACACGCTTGTGCGCGCCCATCTGCGTTATCCGCGGCATCTGCGGCCTCTTATGAACTCTTTTTAACTTCCGTGAACCGGATCGCATTCACCATGGTTCCCTTGACCTTGAATCTGACGAATTGGAAGCCGCGGCTGTCGTAGGGATATGCGGTCGAGTTATCGTCGGCATTCTCCACCGCTGGCCCCTCTTCCATGCCGAGAGCCGCGTGCATGGATTTGAGACTCCAGTTCGTCAGAAGCGTTTTCAGCTTCTCGTCCGCGATTTTCTTCGCGAAGCCCTGATAAACCTCTATTTTGTCCAGTTTTCCGGTCAGCGGGACGGTATAGGCGAAGACGCTCATGTCCTGATAGATCGTCAGGTAATGTCCGGAAGGATCGGTGTCGGTCTTAGGCAATGTACGCGTGTTGTCGACAGCGCCGAGATTTTTCTCGACCTGGGCCGTTTTGTCGCCGATCTTGACGCCAAGCACGCTGATGTTGCGGCTGGTCCAGCCTTCGTGGCTTGTAATATCATCCTTGGTCAGCTCGTAAACGGGGACCTTTTCTTCCGCAGGTTTGGGTGCTGGAGCGGGCGTGGCTGCAGGTGCCTGTTTTTCGTCCTCGCCACCGCCGCATCCGGCTAAACACAGGAGCAGGATGCTGATAGAAGCGAACAGCATGACCCTGTTGAACATTGATGTCCTCCTTCGAAGGTTCCGACGATGATTAGGTAAATGTGCGTGAAATCCCGATAGTACAACGTTTTACGGCGCGAATTATATATCATCGAAAAGTTGCATGAACAGCAGAAAAGACGATAATCGGCGGTCACTCAAGCAGCTCAATTTCGCGTTGAGCGTGGGAATGGTGTTTCCCGTATCAATCGTGATTGGTTATGTCATGGGATATTTCCTTGACCGGTGGCTCGGAACCACATGGCTCAAGATTCTCTTCCTGCTGTTTGGCGTCGCTGCCGGATTCGTGAACTTCGTTCGCATGGTTTCGCAAATGGGAAATGATGAATGAGTGCCGACGAGGACAGTTTTGAGGGTCTCGATCGACGCCTGGATTGGTTCGGTCTGGCGGTTGCGATCGTCGCGACTTTGGCCGCCCTGCGGCTTCACTCCTTCAAGGCTGCGTTGAGCCTGGCGGCGGGCGCTGTTCTGTCTTATGTGAACTTCCGGTGGTTAAAACAGGGAGCCGATTTCATCGTCTCCCAGGGGACTCAAGGCCGGCGCGCGAGCGGCGTCGCGTTTCGTTTTGTTGCCCGCTACGCGTTGATCGCGTTGTTCCTGTATGTTACGATTCGCAGTTCGGCATTGGAGCTGATTTTCGTCTTTGCGGGCCTGCTCACATATGTCGCGGCGATTCTGATTGAAGCCGTCTATGAAGTGGCCCGGGCCATAGGGGATCATTAAGGAATGGAAGAACAGGCAACGGTAGTTAAGTGGGTCAATGACATTTTCGGCGGACCGGTGGCTTCGCTGCTCCATCTGCATCCCGCGGCGAACCAGTTGGTGATTCCCGCCCATGTCGTGATGGAGACAATCGTTGTCGTTGGCTTGATGGTCTTCTTCGGTATCCTCCGTATGACGTTCTCCCTTGAAAATCCGGGAGGTCTGCAGCAAGCCTTTGAACTCTTTGTCGAATTTGTGAAGGACGAACTGGACAGCAACGTCGGCCATGATGGTCCGAAGTACATCAGCATTATCGGCACGCTTGGTCTTTTTATTCTGGTTTCTAATCTGCTCGGCCTTGTGCCGGGTTTGGAATCGCCGACCGGAATTCAGGTGGGCGGTATTAATGTTGCTGCCGGTTGTGCCATTGTCGTGTTTCTTTTTTATCAGTTCCAGGGTTTCAGGAAACAAGGAGTGGTGAATTACCTCAAACACTTCATGGGGCCGGTCTGGTGGCTTGCACCCATCATGGTTCCTATCGAACTGGTCAGCCATATTGCCCGCCCGGTGACGCTCACGATCCGGCTTTTTGCGAATATCATGGCCGAAGATATGGTCATTGTGATCTTCCTGGGGCTGATTCCCTGGTTCGTTCCTTTGCCTTTTATGGCCTTCGGCATCTTCGGCGCACTTCTTCAGACTTTCATTTTCTGTACGCTGGCAATGGTCTACCTCGGCGGCGCTGTCGCAACCGAGGAGCACCATTAAACCTGCTTCACGTGTGAGGCCGGCTGTAAGAGGGTTGTCGGCAACCACCTCCGTGCGGCAATTTCATTCAGGAGAATCACAATGAGAAAACTTCACGCAGCTTTAGTGCTAACGTTTGTTTTTTTAATGCTTACGACGCCGGTTTTTGCCCAGGGCGGAGGCGGTGGCGGGACAGATCACGCAAGTTGGGTGGTGATCAGCGCGGGATTCGGAATGGCGATCGCGTCCGCTATTTGCGGTCTCGCTCAAGGTAAGGCGATCTCGTCCGCTTGCGAAGGTTTGGCGCGTAATCCCGGTGCGGCTCCCGCCATCCGGTTCGCGCTGATTGTCGGTCTGGCGCTTATCGAATCGCTCGCGATTTATACGCTCGTGGTTATCTTCGCGGTTGTGAGAGTCGGATAAGCCGAAGAGAAGGAACACAAGAAGCACAAGAGGCACAAGAACCAAACTTTCTTGTGCCTCTTGTGCTTCTTGTGTTCCTTCTCTTCTTTTTAGGGGTTTCGATCGAAGCTCGAAATCGGGACCTCCCGCTTCCCCTCCAGGTCGTCCATTCGCCCGATCATCGACTCCCTCGCTTCGCGAATCGTACTGTCTGCATCTGCTTTCAGAATAAATCCCGCCCGTAGATTCTCATTTGCGGCACGTTCCACGGCGCTGACGTATGCCACATGCGTCGGATACAGCTTATTCAGCGTCGTAAGGTCGAAAGGCTTGTAATAGCCCCAGCGCGCGCAGGCTCCCGGGCCGGTGTTGGTTCCGCTGTTTAATCCCGTGGGGACGGCCACCTCTGCCAGGCGTATCCCGCCCAGTGCGAGTCCATTGGAATCGTGAGCAAGCTTGATCGGCCGCTCCGAGGATTCGATTTTGATCGGCGGTGCGGCGGGCGGCGGCGTCTTTTTATCCACCCATCGTGACAGAAGATCCAGACCAGCTGCAAGGACGTACTGTAGAGGAGCGCGTGTCCCGACGTCCGGAACCCCGCAGGTTGGGGCAAATTTGGCTTCGGAGGACGTGCCGATATCCCGAAGTTCCAGCGGCTCGCGGCTCATTCGAAGATGGTAGTCCACGTGGGATGTGCCGGCGATCTCCCACGAGCGGAAAAGCTTTGAGTCCGCCTGCCGCACGTTTGCTTCACCAAAGCCGACGTCGAATTCAGTCGACATCTTCCACACGGGAACATTCAAGTCGGTCCGTATTTTCTGATTCAGCGAGGAAAACAGCAGAAAGCCTTCGTAGACGTTCGCGAGTGGATGAATCGAGTTCACATAAGTCGACAGCCTGCTTGCGGACTGTGATTCACCGATAGCGACCACATGGCGCGGCTTCAGGCCGCCGAGCAGGTCGACGCCCTTCGGATTCCGGATCGCTTGCCCGGCCTGCGAGAAAATGTCGTAAGAAAGGGCGTCCATATTCACCGTTCCACCGTGATTCACGTCGACCGTTCCATACCGGGCCATGCTGAACGCCTTAAGAGCCGTGACGCCGACCTGCTGGGTGGAAACGCCAACCCAGATGTAGCCTCCGCGCAGCATGTGTTCCCAGCCGAAGAACCACATGTTTTCAGCATCGAAGCCGTTCGTCACGTTGTACCACTCGACCAGCACTGTTCCGTTGAATCGCTTCGCATCCGCCGGACGACGCACCACCACGCGAGTCTTGTAAGGATAATTGCCGTCCGTCACGGTGCCGGTTGCCTGGGCCGGCGTGTTATAGCGGTTCGCTGTGCCTTGAATGAAGAACTCCTGTTCGACGTAGCCTTGAAGCGCGAGTTCGTGATTCGTGGCGAAGAAGGTGTAGTCGTGAGCAGAGTTGCCGGGAATCCCGGTCGACGAAACGGGACCTGTCACCGTAGGATTCGGTACCTCTGCGGCTGCGGTGCTCGCAGCGATCAGAAAGGCCAGCGCGATGAGGGCGGTAATTTTCATGCGCAGCATTATCACTCACGGATGTAAGTGCGGTCTATGACGGTGTCAAATGAATTGGAACAATCTGAAACAAGGCGCTGTCCCCCCTCGGTTTTGCCCAAAAAGTAGATTAGGTGGACATTCCCCGCCTTTCAAAGGCGGGGTGGCTGTGCCATAAACAAAATGGTCCCGTTCCTTTGCGGCGCAGACGGGGCGGTTAGTAACTTCAAACAAAATACGGTGCGCGGCGCGGTTCCTGGACATTCCCCGCCTTTGAAAGGCGGGGAATGTCCATCTCATCTATTTTTTGGGCAAAGCCGCCGGGTGTCAGCGGAAAGCGGCCTGGGCCGCGTTCACTGTCCAGTCCAGGACGCGCGTGGGCAGGATTCCCATGTACAGCACGCCAGCCGAGGACACAAACAGCGCCGCTTTGAGGCTTCCGCGGAGCCGGAGATCGGAAAACTCTTCAGAGGGATCATGCATGTACATCTGCACGATGACGTAAAGGTAGTAATAAAACGAAACGACCGTCGTTATGACGCCGATAATCGCGAGCCAGACCAGCCGCGATTCCAGGGCGGCTCTGAAGATGAAGAACTTTCCGGCAAATCCCGCCGTCCCCGGCACTCCAGCCAGCGACAAAAGAAATAGCGACAGCAACGCCGCCAGTCCCGGCCGTTTTGCGCCCAGTCCCGCATAGTCTGTCAGGTTTACGAGTTTGTCCTCGCTTCTGCTCAGGATGGTCACAACGGCGAAGGCGCCGAGATTCATCAGCGTGTAAGCCAGCAGGTAAAAGAGGGCAGCGGATACGCCTCGCTCCGAAGTCGCCGCGAAAGCGACGGCGATGTATCCGGCATGGGCAATCGACGAATAGGCGAGCATTCTCTTGATATTCGGCTGAACAACGGCGATCACGTTTCCAAGAATCATTGTGAGTGCCGCGATAAGCCATATTGCGGAAGCCCATCGATCTTGAATAACGGGGAATGCCGTCAGGAAGACCCGGAACAGTACTGCGAAGCCGGCGGCCTTGGGACCGACCGACATGAAACCCGTCACCGGACTCGGTGCGCCTTCATAGACGTCGGGCGTCCAGATGTGGAAAGGCGCGACCGCGACTTTGAAGCAGAGAGCAATTAACATCAGTGCCGCGGACAATTCGACCAGGCTCAATTGGATTTCCGGAGACTTCAGCGAACTCGCAATCGTCAGGAGATTGGTGCTGCCTGTGGCGCCGAAAATCAAAGCGATACCGTAGAGGAAAAAAGCGGAGGAAAACGAGCCCAGTAGAAAATACTTCAGGGAAGACTCGTTCGACTTCAGATCGGTCCTGCGGAACCCGGCCATGACGTAAGTGGCGATGGAAAGGATCTCCAGGCCCAGAAAGATCATGATGAGGTCGTTCGATGCGGCCATCATCACCATGCCCGCCGTTGCAAACAAAAGCAAAGTATAGAATTCGGGGTGGTTCATGCGCTCGCGGGCAAGATAATCGACCGATGTGAGGATCGTCAGCGCCGCGGCGAGAAGAAACACGAAACTCAGGAAAACGTCGTAATCGTCGACGATCCAGAGATTGGAATACCACTGCCCGCGCTGCGCTGCCATCGGAATGAGCGAGAACATCGCTGCCACCGTACCCGCCAGTGCCAGCCACGCAAGGCTGGATTTGTTCTGTTCGGCGGTGAAGGGTTCCAGAACCATCACGGCGACGCCGAACACCGACAGGATGACCGCGGGAAGGATGGCGTAAATGTTGAGGCTGGCGAGATTCATTTCGTTTGTTTCGCGTATTCAACCCGGCCGGTTTGCGTCTGGTTCAGAAGCTTCGACACCGTACTGTCCATTGGCCGCAGAAAGAAGTTCGAGTAAACGCCCATCCAGACCATGGCGATGAGAAGCGGAAGGAGCATCAGGCGCTCGCGTCCAACCATGTCCACAAGGTTGGCGTTCTTCTCGTTCTTGATTTCACCCCAGATCACACGCTGGTACATCCAGAGCATGTAGACAGCGGACAAAATCACTCCGAGGGCCGCCGCCGCCGCTCTCACCCGATTGGCGCCGAAGGTGCCCAGGAGGATGAGGAATTCGCCAACGAAACCGTTAAGGCCGGGAAGTCCGATCGAAGAAAGCGTCACCACGAGAAAGATGGCCGCATATATGGGCATCCGGTTGGCGAGCCCGCCAAACTCATCGATAAGCCGCGTGTGGCGGCGGTCGTAGATGATGCCGACAATCAGGAATAGCGCACCGGTCGAGACGCCGTGATTGAGCATCTGATAAACGGCGCCCTCCATGCCCTGCGGGTTGAAGCTGAAAATTCCGAGAACAATGAAGCCCATATGGCTGACGGAAGAATACGCTACCAGCCTTTTCATATCCGGCTGAACCATCGCCACCAGAGCGCCATAAATGATACCGACAATGGCAAGAAGTGAAATCAACGGTGCGAACAAATGGCTCACATGGGGAAACAACGGCAGATTGAATCGGATGAAACCGTAGGTTCCCATCTTGAGCAGTACACCGGCAAGAAGTACCGAACCCGCCGTTGGAGCCTCGGTGTGCGCATCCGGTAACCAGGTATGGAAAGGGAAGAGCGGTACTTTAACCGCAAACGCGAGAAAGAACGCGATGAACAGCCATTGTTCGATGGTGGGAGACAGGACCAGACGTCCTGAAGCCAGCGCCGATTGTATCTGCGGATAGCTGAAGGTGAACGTTCCTGTGGCATCGCCGTGCATGAAGTACAAGGCGATGATAGCCACCAGCATCAGGACGGAGCCGACCATCGTGTACAGGACGAATTTCATTGCGGCATAGATCCGCCGCTCGCCCCCCCAGACGCCGATCAGGAAATACATGGGGATGAGCATGATTTCCCAGAAGACATAGAAGAGGAACAGGTCGAGCGAAACGAACACGCCGATCATCCCGGCCTCGAGCAGCAGCATGAAGATGAAGTATTCCTTGAGCCTGTCGTGAATGGACCATGAAGCCAGGACAGCAAGCGGACTCAGCAGCGTGGCCAGCAGGATCAGGAAAACGCTGATGCCGTCGATTCCCATCGCATAGTCGATGCCGTAGGCGGGAATCCAGGGCACCTTGATTCCGAATTGGAAATCAGGATTCGTCGAATCGAAATGCGCAATGAGGTGCAGAGAAAAGGCGAACGTCAGGATAGTGATGAAGAGAGCAAAAGCTCGGATCGCACGGACATTCCCGCGGTTGAAGAACAACAGCAGGACCGCGCCCAGCACCGGAGTGAACGTAACGATCGTCAGGATATTGGATGCCAGAAAGTCCATTTCACCTCAAAAACCAGACCACAACGATAACGCCGCCTAAAAGGATCCAGCCGGCATAGGTGCGCACATAACCTGTCTGCATGTGGCGCAGGCCTCCCGCGCTCTCACGGACGCTCCTGCCGACCCCATTCACCGCGCCGTCGATGATCGACACATCCACAACTTTCCAGAGGAATTCCCGGGAAGTTTGCACGATCGGTATAACGACGATGGCGTCGTAGATTTCGTCGACGTAGTACTTGTTGAGGACGATGCTGTACATGGCGTGCGCTTTGGCCGCCAGCTGTTCCGGCAATGCGGGTTTGGCGTAGTAAAAAAGATACGCCGTCAGCGCTCCTGCGAGCGCTGCTCCAACCGATACGGCCATGAGCAGCATTTCGGTGCCGGTGGTATCCGTCGATTCGCTTTGCGTTTCACGAGCTTCCGGCATAACGAATTGTTCAATCCTGTTGCCGCCATGAAGCGCCGGAGGCACGCCCGCAAACCCGGCAATCATCGACAATCCCGCCAGGACGACAAGAGGCAGCAGCATGGATTTCGGAGACTCGTGCACATGATGAACATCGTGTTCGGTATATCGCGGCTGCCCATAGAATGCGAGGATCAGCAGCCGGAACATATAAAACGATGTGAAAGATGCGGCGATGAGGCCGACAGCCCAAAGGATCTTTCCATAAGACGCGTAATTCCATGCTCCCCACAGAATGGCATCCTTGCTGAAGAATCCCGCAAATGGCGGAATTCCGGCGATGGCGATCGTGGCGATCAAGAAGGTAGCGTGGGTCCAGGGCATGTGTTTTCTGAGGCCGCCCATCTTACGAAGGTCCTGAATGCCGCCCATGCCGTGAATAACGCTGCCCGCGCCAAGGAACAGAAGCGCCTTGAAGAAAGCGTGCGTCATTAAATGAAAGACGCCAGCGGCATAGACGCCCGCGCCGCAAGCGAGAAACATGTAGCCGAGCTGGCTGACGGTCGAGTACGCCAGGACCTTTTTGATATCGTTCTGAACCAGTCCGATCGAAGCCGCGAAAATGGCCGTAAAAGCACCGACCACCGCGACGACCAGCAAAGCACCAGGCGCATGGTTATAGATGGGAGCGGACCGCGCGATCATGTAAACCCCCGCGGTCACCATGGTTGCCGCATGGATCAATGCGCTGACCGGGGTCGGACCTTCCATCGCATCCGGAAGCCACACGTAAAGAGGGAATTGCGCCGACTTGCCTGCGGCTCCCAGGAACAACAATAACCCGATCGTCGTCATCGCCCCGATGGTGCCAAGCGGTTCGACCGCGAAACCCGACGGGCCCGACAGCCGGTTGAAGACGCCGGCGAAATCGATCCGGTCGAACGTCCAGAAGATTGTCATCACCGCGAGAATGAATCCGAAGTCACCGACCCGGTTGACGACGAACGCCTTTTTGCCCGCGTCGACCGCCGACTTGCGCGTGAACCAGAACCCGATCAGCAGATAAGAGCAGAGGCCTACACCCTCCCAGCCGACAAACATCAACAGATAGTTGTTCGCGAGAACGAGAGTCAGCATGAAAAACACGAACAGGTTCAGGTAGGCGAAGTACCGGTAAAACCCATCCTCGTGAGCCATGTACCCCGCGGAATACACGTGGATGAGAAACCCCACACCGGTGACGATGAGGATCATCAGCCCCGAAAGATGATCCAGCATGAATCCGAATTCTGCCTGAAACCGGCCGGCCTGAATCCAGGTGAAGTAGTCGCGCAGGATCGGAAGCTGTTGTTCCGGCGTATTCAACATGGCCATGAAGGCGCGCAGCGCAATCAGGAACGAGACGCCGACGGTTCCGGATCCGATAACGCCGACCAGCGTCTTTGGCAGCCGCTTGCCCGCGAGTCCGTTGACCGCCGCGCCGATCAACGGAACTACCGGAATGAGCCAGAGAAGGCTAAATGCATCCATTGGTTACCACTTCAGCAAATTACTGCGGTCCACGTTCAGCGACTCGCGGTTACGAAACATGGCGATGACCAGAGCCAGGCCGACTGCGGCTTCGGCCGCGGCCACGACGAGCACGAAGAAAACGAAAATCTGTCCGCTGATCTGGCCCCGCTGACTCGAGAACGCGACGAAGGTCAGGTTAACCGCGTTCAGCATGATCTCGACAGAGAGCAACAGGGCAATGATGTTCCGTTTGACGAAAAAGCCCAACACGCCGATGAGGAACAATACTGCAGCGAGGATCAGATACCACGAGATTGGAATCATAGATCCTTCTTTGCGAAAATCACCGCGCCCACCAGCGCGATCAGGATCAGCAGTGAGGTCGCTTCGAACGGCAGCACATAATCCGTAAAAAGACTGTGCCCGATGGCCTGCGGACTCCCCGCCAGGAGCGCGTTCGCCCCGCCCGGGACTTCGACACGCCACAGCGTTGCTACGACGAGAAACAGGAAAAACAGGCCCAGCGGGATTCCCAGAAACTTCAGCCAGCGCAAACGGTCGGCGCCGTCTTCGTCGGCGGGAAGGTTCAAAAGCATGATCACGAATGTGAACAACACCATGATGGCGCCGGCATATACGATCACCTGGATGACGGCGAGAAAGTCGGCCCGCAGGAATATGAAAAGGACGGACACCGACGTCAGCATAACGATCAGCGACAGCGCGCTGTAAAGGACATGCGTCTGCACAAGCACGTTGATCGCGGCGCCGATGGCCAGTGCTGCAAAGAAAAAGAACAAGATCTCGATCATGAAATAGCCACGATGAGGCTGGTCACGAGGATATTGGCCAGTGCCAGCGGAAGCAAAACTTTCCAGCCGAACTTCATCAACTGATCGTACCGGAATCTTGGAATCGTCGATCGTAAGAGAAAGTAAAAGAAAATCAAAGCCGAGACCTTGATCACGAACCACACGATCGGCAGCACCATCTGAAGCAACGCCGGCCCGAACATCGGACCGCTCCAGCCGCCGAGAAAAAGAACCGTCGCCAGAGAGGCGACGGCGATCATGTTCGCGTATTCCGCCATCATGAACATCAGGAACTTCATCGAGCTGTATTCCGTGTGCCAGCCGGCAACCAGTTCCTGCTCGGACTCCGCCAGGTCGAACGGCAGGCGGTTCGTCTCCGCAATGCCGCTGATCAGGTAGACGGCAAATGCGACCGGCTGCAGGAAGATATTCCAGCGCGGAATAAAGCCAAACCAGGTGCTCTGCTGCGACACGACGATCTCGCGCAAACTGAGCGTGTTTGAGATCATCAGCACGCCGATTACAGACAACGTCAGGCTCAATTCGTAACTGATCATCTGCGCCGACGATCGCATTGCTCCCATCAGCGGATACTTGGAATTCGAAGCCCATCCGCCGAGCACGATGCCGTACACACCGAGCGAGGTTGCTGCAAAGACGAACAGCAGTCCGACATTGAGATCCGTGACCTGGAGATCCGGCCCGAAAGGAACCACTGAAAATGTTAAAAATGCGGGAACCAGGGAGACGATCGGAGCAGCAATATATAAAAAGGTATTCGCATTCGTCGGAATGACGTCCTCTTTGAAGACGAATTTCAAAAGGTCCGCCAGCGGCTGAAACAAACCGAAAGGACCGACGCGTGTCGGCCCGGGCCGCATCTGTACCCGGGCCATCATTTTTCGCTCCACCCAACTCAAAAGGCCGACCACATTCATGACCGCGCCGAAGATGATGACGATCTTCAGCAGAACGATCAGGAAAGCATAGCTGGTCAGATATTCAGTCATCTTATTGATTGCTTCGCCTTTTCTTGAGGCTGCGCGCTATCGCGCTTGCGCTCCGCGTCGCGGCTTGCATTCGCTCCGCTCATCGTTTCCGGAGCTCGTTGATGATGTCTTCCGTCTTCTGGGCATCCAGATTCTCGTAGAACTCGCCGTTGACCTGTATTACGGGCGCGGTCGTGCAAGAGCCGAGGCACTCGAACTCAATCGCGGAGAACAGGCCGTCCGGCGTCACCTCGCCCAAACCTACTCCCAGCACGCGTTTGACGCACGCTTCAATCTCGTCCGAGCCCTGCAGCAGGCAGGCGAGATTCGTGCATATCATGATGTGATACTTGCCGACGGGATGGCGCCGCAGAAGCGTATAAAACGACAGAATCGAATCGACCTCCGAGGGATCGAGTTCGAGGTACTGGCCGATATATTCGATGGCTTCCGGCTTGATGTACCCCTGTTCCCTTTGCGCCAGCAGCAGCATGGGAATCAATGCCGAGCGCTTTCGCGGATAGATCGATGCCAGGTGTTTGAATTTATCTTCGGTTTCGGACGAAAACATTAACGCTCCCACTCCAGGGCGCCTTTCTTCCAGGCATAGATATAGCCGGCCAGGACTGTAGCGATGAAGAGAAGCATTTCAAAAAAACCGAAGAGTTTGAGATCGCGATACACCACGGCCCATGGGAACAGAAACACGGCTTCAATATCGAAGAGCAGAAAGAGCATCGCGACCAGATAAAATTTGACGGAGAAGCGCTCGCGGGCCGTGCCGATGGGTGTAACTCCGCACTCGTAGGGCGCAAGCTTGCGTGGATTCGGGTTCTTGACTCCGAGAAGATAAGATCCAACCAGGACGACAATGCCGAATCCTGTAACGAGGATGAAGAAGATTCCAATTGGCGCCCAGCTCTCTATCATGTGCATTCTCCTGCGGCCAACACAAAATTATGACTATAGTGACCCGTCGGACACACTGTCAATGTGCTAAGATCCAAACTCGTAATGAAAATTGAAATTCGCTTGAACGGCGAGATGCACGAACTGCCTCAGCCGCTGAACATCGCGCAGCTTCTGGAGCATTTCGATTTGCCGAAGGACCGCGTTGCGGTCGAGCGCAATCGATCGATCGTCCCAAAGCCACAGTGGGAAAACGTCTCCGTGAATCCGGGTGACGAATTCGAAGTTGTCCATTTCGTCGGTGGAGGCTCGGGTCATCCCGACGCGCTTGTTGTTGCCGGCCGGACGTTCAAATCGCGGCTGATCGTCGGCACGGGTAAATATCCCAGTAATGAGGTGATGGCCGAAGCCCACCAGAGATCGGGAACCGATATGGTGACCGTCGCGGTCCGGCGAATCGATTTGAAGGCGCCGAAAGGGCAGTCGCTCATCGATTTCATCGATCGGGAAAAGATCATGGTTCTGCCGAATACGGCAGCCTGTTACACCGTCGATGACGCCGTCCGCACCGCGCGGCTTGGCCGTGAAGCCGGGCTTTCGAATTGGGTGAAACTGGAAGTGATCGGCGATGAGCGCACGCTGTTTCCGGATACTGCAGCTCTGATCGAAGCCACGAAGATCCTGGTCAAAGAAGGATTTATTGTCCTGCCTTACACGAATGACGACCTCATCGTCGCCCGCAGGCTGATCGACGCCGGCGCCGCCGCCATCATGCCTCTCGGCGCTCCCATTGGCTCCGGCATGGGAATTCAGAATATTGCGGGCATGCGAATCCTGAGAGAAATGATTACCGAAGTGCCTTTGATCGTCGACGCGGGTGTGGGAACGGCTTCCGATGCGGCCATCGCCATGGAACTCGGCGCCGACGGAGTCCTCATGAACTCGGCGATCGCCGGTGCAAAGGATCCGGGCGGCATGGCGGAGGCGATGAATTACGCGGTCAAGGCCGGCCGCCTTGCTTACAAATCCGGACGTATCCAGCGGAAGTTGTATGCTACGGCGTCGTCTCCGGTCGAAGGAAGAATTTAGCGGCGAAGGGCACACACGCGCCCGTCACTGCCGTCAAGAGACAGCCCGCAATTCCGACCAGCCAGATTCCACGATATTCCTCCAGCGTGTTTCCCGGGATGGAATTTAAAGCAATTCCCAGGTAGCCGCTGATCAAAAGCGCGGTAGCGCCCGCCAACTGCGCGAACGTGTTCAGAAACCCCATCACCGAGGATGTCTTCTCCGCTCCGAAAGTTTCCGATACCGCAGTCGTGACCAAGGGGTACATGTTGATGGAAATTCCCATCAGAAACCCGATGGCGCCCAGCGCGGCAGTGGAATGGATGCCGAGCGGCATCAATTGAAACAGAACGGCAGTCAGAAGCAGAAATCCGATGGCGAGCGAATTTCGGGAAATGCCGCGTCCTGAAAGACGGTCTGAAACAAAGCTGCAAATGGGAACGCCGACCAGGCGTCCGGCAAGATATAAGGTCGTCAGCAGGCTCGCCGCAATGACGGCCCGGTTTACCGGCAGGCCGCGGCTGATATAGATATCGGCAGCGTAAATCGGCAGCCACGGCGGCAGGATGCGGATCGCGATAATCGATCCGGAATAGACCAGAATAAAGGACCACAGTCGAAGGTCTTTCATTGTCGGCCAGTCGAGCGGTCTCTTCTGCGCAGGCTGTTGGCCCGGTGGCGCCGAGCGCAGAAAGACGATGCAAAGCACGCCGATGACGGCAATGATGCCCGCGAGAATTCCTGTTGCCGGCCTCCAGCCGGCGGTGATCTGTATCGAAAGGTAGGGCACGATCAGGTTGGCTGTGCCTTCGCCTGCCGTCGCGCCGCCCGCCGCGAACACGCCCTGCGCAAAGCCCCGCTCCTTTGGAGAAAACCAGCGTGAAAGCGCTCCCGCCATGACGACGTAAACACCGGCGGCTGCCGCGCCGTTGGCGGTGCGCCAGAACAGAAGCTCATGGTAGGTGCCGCTGGCCGCGAACCCGAAGAGGGTCAGGGCCGTCAGGAAGATGCAAACGCCAACGGTCCGGCGGCTGCCCCATCGATCGGAAGCCATGCCCCACGGCAGCTGCGCGAGAGCGTATGAATACAGGAATACGGAGCCCATGAGTCCCAGCGCCGCTTTGTCGAGATGGAAGTCGGCAGAAACGAATTTAGCAATGCCCGTGTAGTTTGAGCGCGCGAAGTAGCTGGTCGTGTAGGCCAGCATGCCGAAAATGAGGATTACCCAACGATACGCCACGAGATGTGCCGGAATCGTATCATGCCGCAGGCACTCCGATTGCTCAGTCTCCCGCGGTGGAAGTATGATCAAAGTCGAAGCGATTATGAATCGAACTGACGTAACCATCACAGGCGACGAGTTTTACCTGGTCTTGGATGTCCATGATCTCGGTCTGACGGACGATCAGTATTTCCGCCTTTGTCGCGACAATGACGATCTTCGCATTGAGATGAGCGCGCAAGGAGAGCTGATCATCATGTCACCCAATAAGCCCAAGACGGGCCGGAAGCACGCCGTCATCATTCAACGCCTCAGGAACTGGGCGGAACGAGATGGCACCGGGGAAGTTTTCGACGCCACATCGGAGTTCACTCTGCCGAACGGCGCCAAGCGTATGCCGGATGCGAGTTGGATTCTGAAGCTGCGCTGGGACAGCCTGACCGAGGAGCAACAGGAGGATTTCAGTCCGATCTGCCCCGATTTTGTCATCGAAGTGCGATCGCCCAGAGACCGCCTGAAGGTCCTCAAAGCAAAGATGGAAGAGTACCGCGATAACGGCGCATGTCTCGGGTGGCTGCTCGATCCAATCGCGAATCGCGGTTACATCTACTTGCCCGGCGCATCAGTCCAGGAGATTGAGAAGCCCGAGATTCTCAGAGGCGATCCCATCCTGCCTGGTTTTACGTTTGATTTCCGCGAAATTCTGTAAGCCCGTGAGATGTGCAAAGTACGCCACCCAATAAAATGCCCAGAGTCAGGATCGCGATCATCGTCCAAAACAATGGCGGGTAGACGCCGACACTGGCGGGATCGATGGTGAGTCCCTTCCAGATCCAAAAAGCCAATATCGTAGTAGCATATGCGAGGACCATTGATATTTTTCGGCGGTGCAGTCCCCCCACGATCCCTCCGCATACAAGTCCTAACAACCAGACGCTTAGCATTACTAACGCCCAGTAACAATATATTGGAGGTAAATAGCCCGCCGGCGCCCGGGCAGGCTCTACCACTCCTATGGCATGTAAGTTCGCGAAGAGATGATCCAGCAGAGTGATAAAAAACGGTGTGTTGTATTGAGTGAACTCACTCCACAGAAACCAGAAAACAAACCAGCCGACGATTAGACCGCGGAGTGTCAGCAGCTTATGGCCCCGAATGTCTTTGAACGTGCTGACAACGATGGCAACAGCGACTTGCCGCCAATACCACAGTCGGGAACGGCCCTGGCCATACTGTTCGTCAAGGTCACCCACGATGGCCTCAATGCTGGGGCTGGAGGACAGATGATGCATTAACCACTTCGCGAGCCGCGGAGTTCGATCAGCGTTCATGCTTTACCCCTTGCAGTTCCGGCAATCCGTGGCACAACCAACTGTTTTAATGCAGGGGTCGCACACCTGAATTCCCTAATTCAAGATGACGGAGGACGCCGAGGTTTCGGGCCAGGCTTTCGCGGTCGGATCCTTTGACCGGTCCGTTCCTCCAACCGGTATCCGAAGCGCCGCTGAGCCATTCCGACCAGCTTGCAAAGCTTCCCGCACCGGCCCATGCGGCATTGAGCAGGACGTCCGTCGCCACCAAACCGCAATGGAAGCGGGCGCTCGACCACGGGTATTCCTCCGCGCGCTGGATCATTCCGGCACGCACGGGATTCAGCTCCACATAGCGACCTGCGGCCAGGAAATGGCTTTCATCGGTCGGAGCCGATCGGGGCCTTTCTTTCAGTTACTCCGCCTACCGGTTAGGAGCGGATTTTCCAGTCCGCTTCGTGGTAAAACCACTTGCCGCGAAGATCGCCGGATCGTCGTTGGAGACATTCTGGACAAGCACCGCAAGCAGGTTCAGATCTTGAATGACCAGCCTGCGTTGCTTCTCACGAGTCGTCTTCGCTTTCCGCCATCCATATTTGTTGAAGTTACTAACCGCCCCGTCTGTGCGGCTAAGGAACGGGACCGTTTTATTAGCGGCGCAGCCACCCCGCCTTGGAAAGGCGGGGAATGTCCGTCTGGGCGACTCTTTGTGCAAAAGCCGCACGGGTCTGTGCCGGATGTGGATGATTGCGGACTTTCTTCGATGACAAACCCGGCGGCGCTTGTTATTTTCAGGACCCTATGATCCCTGCCGGGACGAAGCTCGGTGTTTATCAACTGCAGGAGCCATTGGGCGCTGGCGGCATGGGCGAGGTTTATCGGGCTTACGATCAGCGGCTCGGCCGTTATGTGGCGCTGAAGGTTTTGCCGGACGAGCTTGCTTTCGATCGTTCAAGGCGCTCCCGATTTGAACAGGAGGCGCGGCATGTCGCGGCTTTGAATCATCCGAACATCGTTGCGCTGTACGATATCGGCGAGCAGGACGGGATCGCCTATATGGTCACCGAACTCATTGACGGCGCCTCGCTGCGTGGCGTCAAACTTCCGCTGCGCGAACTTCTCGACGTTGCCGCCCAGATTGCCGACGGGATGGCAGCGGCACATGCGGCCGGCGTCACCCATCGCGATCTGAAGCCCGATAACGTGATGTTGACGCCTGATGGCCGGGTGAAGATTCTCGATTTCGGCCTGGCTAAAATCGACGGAGTTTTCGGCATGGACGCAGCGACAAGCGCCGGGACCGAGATCGGCGCCGTTATGGGAACCGTCGGCTACATGGCGCCCGAACAAGTTCGTGGCGAGGATGTCGATCATCGCGCAGACATCTTTGCATTCGGCCTTCTCCTTTATGAACTGCTTGCCGGATCACGCGCATTTGCGGGAGACACCGCGGCGGAGGTGATGGCTGCGACCCTCAAACAGGATCCTCCGGAACTCCCGCCCGGTATACCGCCCGGCCTCTCCCGGATTGTGATGCGGTGCCTGGAGAAAAAAAAGGACCGCCGCTTTCAATCTGCTCGGGACCTCGCTTTCGCGCTCCGGCATCTCACGGGATCCTCCGCCAGCGTACCCGGGATCGAGGTAACGGCGCCGGTCAAACCCGCAGGCCGCCTATGGATCGGTCTCATTGGATTTGCCATAGGTGTGCTGGTGGTGGGAGCGTTGGTCCAACGCGTCCTCTCGGTTGATGATGCGATTCTGGATCCCATTCAATTGACGCGCATCACTGCAGATCGTCTGGACGAAGATAATGCCGTCTTCGCGCCCGATGGCCGGTCCGTGGCGTATTTGCGAATCGGAAATCCCACGACGGAACTTCTGGTCAAACCCTTCGACGCTCCAGCCCCAATCGTCCTGGTCCGATCAAATACTGCGCTCAGCAGACCCGTATGGTTTCCCGACGGCAATCGCATCTGCTACACGGGTGTCACGCGTGACTTCATGTGCGTCGGAGCGGCCGGAGGAACGCCGCAGCGCATTCTCGAAAACGCCTTCTCGCCCCAATTCACGCCGGACGGACACGCCGTTTATTTCATCCGCGGAGAAGGCGGTCCCTGGTTATATCGCAGTGAGCCGCCCGGAAGCGAACCTCAGCGGATCGGCAAATCCGCTCTGCCGCCGGATCTCGTGGCGCTATCTGCGATTTCCCCCGATGGAGCCAGATTGGTGGCGATTATGCGAAACGAGCGCCTGCTTATCAGCCTGGCAGACGGTTCTCGCCGCAACATACCTGCCGAGGTTGGCGCCCGCACCGATTCCATCAGTTGGTTTCCGGATAGCCGTCATATTGCGGCCGCAGAAGAAACAACCAGGCTGATCGGATCGCGTCTGCTGATCCAGGACACCGAGAGCCCGGCCCGGCGGGTCATTATCCGTACTGCGGATCCGATCACGGCAGTAACCGTCAGCCCGGACGGGCAACGACTTATATACACAAGCGGCGTTGTGGAAAGAGACATCAAGGAATATTCGGCCGACGGTAAATTCGTGCGCAGCGTCGCGAACTCGTCTTTCCTCGAAGGCTTTCCTTCCTGGGCGCCTGCCGGCGACAGCTTCATTTACAAGATCGGCGGTCCCGGCCAGATCGACAGCTTATGGATGAGTGATTCGAAAAATGCTTCCGTCACCCTGATCCAGAAACTGGGGTCGAACATCAGTTCTCTGGCGAAAATCTCGCCGGACGGCACCCGCATCGCCTATGTCGAGCAATCCGCCATCCGGGTGGTGTCCACATCGGGAGGACGTGCCATCACTCTCCTGACGGACCCGGATCTCAATCGAAGGTTATGCTGGTCCCCGGACAGCAAATGGATCTGGTACTCCTCCCTGAGGGACCTGAAGAAGGTGCCGGGCGAGGGAGGCCGGCCCGTTGTTATTCCAGCGGCGCCCGGAACTCTGGAAGATTGCTCGCCCGACGGGAAATGGCTGGTGCGCCGCGGGGCCAGCGGATTCGTCTTCACCTCGACCGACGGTAAGCGCGAACGCGCAGGCGGCAGCTATGCGGACTACCCTTCGCGGGCCGAAACCTCCATGCAGTTCGGAGAAGGTGGACGCGCTTTGTATGCGCTGCGTCTCGACCGGAGAACCATCGACGTCCTGGACGTGGAGACCGGGCAAAAGAAAAGCGCGATCGTCTTCGACATTCCTCCCGAAGATCAAATCGAAGGCTTTTCCTTCAATGCCACCGGCAAGCGAGTGCTGCTGACGACGGGAGGCAACCGGAAGGACCTGTGGATGGCCGAAGGATTCGCGCAGCCCTCGAGTGGCTGGCGCCGCTGGCTGCGTCACTGGGATTCGCCATCGAGAAACGATACACAACATTAAACCTCGCGGAGTTTCGCCATGAACCGAATTGTCATCGCCGCCAGCGCGTTCTTGGTCCCGGCGTCTATATCTGTAATGGCAATGCAAGGACCTGTCACAGCACCTCTTATGGGAACCTGGACGCTCAATCTTGCGAAGTCCACGTATCAACGATCTCTACCGCCACGGAGTTTCAAAATGGTGGTTGAGGAACGCGAGGATGGGAAGGTCGTCATCAGATCTGAGGCCGTGCTGGCCGGCGGAAGCAAGAACGCCACTGTGTCCATCTTCAAGTGTGACGGAAAGAATTATCCGTTTTTGGTGCACGAAGGAAAAGACGTGGACACTTTGTCGATGTCGTGCATGGTCCGCGGCGCCGGAACCTATGAATTGCGGCTGATGGACGGGTACGAGGAAGTGCAGAAGACGGAGCGGATGGTGGCGGCGGATGGAAGGACCATGACGGATACGATAAGCACGCAACGGCCGGATGGAGTTGCTATTCAGATCGTCGCCGTGTATGAGAAGCAGTGAGTTCCAGCGACGCCTCCCGCTTCTAATGCATCACCAAAGCGGTCATTTCCTCATAAAGTGAAAACCCTCAACCAAGTCCGTTTCGGCTTCATCATAGAAAAGACTTTGTAGGAGTTGACGCCACCGGTCTCAGCCGGGGCGTCCTCTCGATTCGAAATCTTCCGTATTGGGAGGGTGCAACTTGAGATCGATGGCCAGCCACAGCGCCTTGGAGTAACGCACGAACCAGATGCCGAACAAGATGGCGATGGCGACCATAATGGTCAGCGTCAGCGCCGCGTTTCGAATTCCGAAGACATAGCGCAGCAGCGGCCATGAACCCAATGAAGCGGCAACCGTAAAGGCGTAACCGATCGGAACGTGGGGCAGGAAGTAGCCGGTTTCGCGCATAAAAAAATAGCCGCATTTCGGGCAGCGGACCGGACTGTCGAAATATCCCTGGAATAATTCGCCTTTTCCGCAAATTGGACACCTGAGCCGCAGCAGACTGCCGAGTTTCATAACGTATACTTATTCTATGCCTGACAATAGTTTCGACGTTGTATCCGTAGTGGACATGCCCGAGGTTCTAAACGCAATTCAACAAGCTCAAAAGGAATTTCAAACACGCTTCGATCTGAAGAACTCGAAGTCGGAAATCGAGCTTAACGAGAAAGACAAGAAACTCGTGGTCAGCAGTATCGACGATTTCAAGCTCAAGGCCGTCGTCGAAATTCTTCAGCAGAAACTGGCGAAGCGCAAGGTCCCGCTCCGGAATTTCGCCTATGGACCGATTGTTCCCGCGGCTGGATCGACGGTCCGGCAGGAGGTTACGATACAGTCCGGGCTTCCTGTGGAGAAATCCAAAGAGATCGTCAAAAAGATCAAGGACAGCAAGATCAGGGTCCAGGCTTCCATTCAGGGCGATCTGGTGCGTGTGAGCGCGAAGAGCCGTGATCTGCTGCAGGAGGCGATTCAGTTGCTGCGGTCGGCGGACTTCGGTGTGGAACTCCAATTTACGAACTATCGAACGTTTTAGCGGCATCTGCGGCTATTTCTCTATCCCGTAAGTCTTCATCTTCCGGTAAAGATAGCTGCGCTCGAGGCCCAGCAACCGCGCGGTCTGCGAAATATTCCAGTTGTTCTCCTTGAGCTTTGAAAGGATGAACTCGCGTTCATATTGAGCGCGGGCTTCGTGGAGAGTCGAAGCGCGGGCCGGCCCGGAGCCGTTCGGCAGGGAAAGATCCTGAGCCTGAATCGTGTCCTCCTGCACCATGATCACGAGCCTTTCGATCTCGTTTCGTAATTCGCGGACGTTTCCCGGCCAGGAATAATCGACCAGCGCATCCAGCGCTTCTGATGAAAACTCTTTCGGTCCGCGGCCATGTTCAGCCGAAAAAATGGTCATGAAGTAGCGTGCGAGGATCGGTGTGTCCTCACGCCGTTCGCGCAGCGGCGGCACAAAGAAGGGAATGACGTTCAACCGGTAAAACAGATCTTCGCGGAAGCGGCCGGCGGCAATCTCGCTTTGCAGATTCTTGTTCGTGGCTGTAATCACCCGCACGTCGACCCGGACACCGGCCGGCGCGCCGATCGGCTGAAAGCTCTGGTCTTCGAGCGCGCGAAGCACCTTGGCCTGCGTCTTCATCGACATGTCGGCGATTTCATCCAAGAACAACGTGCCGCCGTCCGCCAGTTCGAATTTACCCTTTTTCGATTCGCTTGCGCCGGTGAACGACCCTCTCGTATGGCCGAAAAGTTCGCTTTCGATGAGCTCTTCGGGAATTGCCGCGCAGTTCACTTCAACGAAGGGTCCGGTGGAGCGGCCGCTCATGAAATGAATATTGCGGCTGACCAGTTCCTTGCCCGTCCCGCTCTCGCCATAAATGAGAACGCGGCTGTTGGTCGGCGCGACGATCGCGATTTGCTTGCGGAGGGCTTTGACCGGGATGCTGTCACCGACGATGTTGTAGCGTTCCTCCAGTTGATCCCTCAGGAGGTCGTTCGCCTGTTCGAGCCTGCGATGGGACAAGGCATTTCGTGCCGTAAGGAGTGTGTGTTCGAGCGACAGCGGTTTTTCGATGAAATCGAACGCTCCGAGCTTTGTCGCACTGACAGCGGTAGCGATGGTCGCATGACCCGAGATCATGATGACGTGCGTCCGGGGCGATCTCTCGCGGAGCGTGCGCAGCGTTTCGAGGCCGTCCATTCCGGGCAGCCAGATATCGAGCAAAACAAGATCATAGGAACCCTGTTCCACCTTTTTCAGGCAGTCTTCCCCCGTCGACACGGTTTCGGTAGTGAAACCTTCGTCTTCGAAGACGCCTTTCAGCGACTGCCGGATACCGGGCTCGTCATCGACAATGAGGATTCTTGGCATACTGGTAATTCAAGAACAAATCGTGTGCCCCGGGGAAAATTTGGTTCAACGCCGATATAGCCGCCGTGATCGGCAACGATGCGGCTCGATATGGCGAGGCCCAGGCCGGTTCCGTTTTTGCGTGTTGAGAAATATGGTGTGAACAGCCGTTCCCGGTCGTCGGCGGCGATACCGCGTCCACTATCGGTAAGCGTCAGCCGAACCATGGTTTCGTCACGCGTGAGTTCACAACGAAGGCTCAATTCCTGGACGGGTTCGCCGCTGAGCGCTTCCAACGCATTGTCCAGCAGGTTGACGAGGACGCGCTTCATTTGCAGAAAATCCATCAGAATTGGCGGCAGGTTTGATGGAATATCCACCGCGACCTTGACGTTGTCGATCCGGCCCTCATATAGAGCCATCGTTTTATCAAGCAGGTCGCGCATGCTGTTCGGAACCCGGGCAACTGCAGGCAGCCTGGCGAAGCGAACAAACTCGTCGACGAGGTTCTTCAGGCTCGAAACTTCTTCAACGATGGCATGAACGCATTCATCGATGACAGTGGTTACACGCTGGGGCGCCGCCGGCAGACGGGCGATGTTGCGTGAAATACGCTCGGCCGAGAGCTGGATCGGCGTCAATGGGTTCTTGATTTCATGAGCCAGCCGCCGGGCCACTTCGCGCCAGGCATTTGCTTTTTGCGCCCGGACGACTTCAGTCAGATCTTCGATGACAAGAACGAATCCGCCGGCCGTCAGCTGGGTCGCCGTCACTGCGCTGTGGGCCGGGCGTCCGTGCGAGTTGAATTCGATTTCGCGCGTGACGGACGCGCTTTCCGACGCGTGAAACAGCCCCCGAATCGCGTCCGCATCCTGGCCGAAAATCTGATTCAGAGTGGAAGCATTCTCGGCCGAAAACATCGTTCGCGCCGCTCGGTTGACTTTGTTCACCTGGAGGTCCTGATCGACGGAAATGACGCCAGTGGGGATGCTTTCCAGGATGATTTCCGTATACCTGCGGCGGGCTTCCAGTTCGCGCGTCGTGCTTTGCAGCTGTCCGGCCATGTCGTTGAAAAGCGTGACCAGCAGGCCAAGCTCATCTTGTGCCTGAACATGAACACGGTGGTCGAGGTTGCCGGCGGAGATTTCCCTGGTCGCCTCGGATAATGCTTCGATCGGCCCGGTAATACGTTTGGACCAGAACAGGCCGACCCACACGGAGGCAAACAAAACCAGAACTGTCGTTAAGAGGAGGATGATGACGTATGTATCGCGGATCCCTTTCCGTTGCTGGGCGAGGAAATGGTAGTCCTTTAGATTCGCTGCAATTTTAGCGGTCGATTCGGCAATTTGCCTCGGTTTCGGGAAGACAGCCGCCAGAATCTCCGGTGTATCGTCTTCCCGGGTGCGCCGGATCGCGATCCAATATGGGTCGGCGTCGATGAAGGCGTCGTTCTGATCCGCAACAGCAGTGTGGATGCGTTGCACGAGTTCCGCCGGTTCGACATCGGGCTCCGCCGAGGATCGAATGACGCGGCCATTATTGTCCAGAACGATGAAGGCTTTCAGCCGGAAATCGTGCCGGACCTGATCTGTATCCGGTTCCGGTTCCTGCGCCACATGGCTGAGGATGCTTCTCGCCAGCGACTCGTATTCCTGCCGCCATTGTGCGCTGATATCCGTCGTTGCGCTGAAGATCTGATCCACGGGCACGCTGAACCATTTTTCCAGGCTGCGGTTCACCAGACCGAAAGCGAACAGAAAGAGACAGGTCGCCTCGATCAAGGTGAGGCAGATCAGGGATGTCAGCAGGCTTGTCTTGAATTTCGAGCCCGGTTTCTGTTCCTTGCGCTCGGCCCATACCTTGACCAGCGTTCGAAGCAGGATAAATCCAAAGATCAGGAGCGCCAGGAATACGAAAGTCGACAGGGTGAAGAGAAGAAGGATCTGATTCGGATCTGTGGGCCGGAACAGCGGATCCAGATTGAAAGCCGCCTGGACGAACACCAGCAGCGCCAGAGCCAGCAGAAACAGGCCGGCCGCGTACAGCTTGGTGCTCTGGGGCGGTACTTTCATGGCTCACTATTGTAAAGGGTAAGGACCCTTATCCATTACCCTTTGCCTAAAAATGCCAACTTAGTACAATGCCCCAGCAGGTGGACGAGCGGCGCGAGTGCAAGCCCGCGCAAAGCGTGAGCGCGATAGTGCGAAACATCAAGCGGCAGGGCGCAGCCATCAATTGATAGAGGGACGTTATGGCAGTTTTTACATTCAAAGGACAAAATCGCAAGGGTGAACGGATTTCCGGTGAGCGTGCGGCCGATAACCGGCAGGCGCTTGCGCTCGCGCTCCGGCGGGAACAGATTTTGTTGTTGGATGCGCAGGAGAAGAAGGCCCGCGGCGGGGCTCTGGCGGCTCTCGAGTTCGGCGGAAACCCCACTCCGAAAGACGTGGCCGTGTTCACCCGCCAGTTTTCGGTAATGATCGATTCCGGCGTGCCACTGGTCCAGTGTTTGCAGATACTTGCGGAAACGCAGGAAAACAAGAAGTTTGCTGCAGCCATCAAAGGCGTGACCAACGAAGTGGAGTCCGGAAACGCCCTCGCGCAGTCGATGAAGAACTACCCGAAGGTCTTCGACGACCTGTACACCAACATGGTCGCGGCCGGTGAGACGGGCGGTATTCTCGATACGATCTTCCAGCGTTTATCCGTCTACATCGAAAAAGCCGTCAAGTTGAAACGAGCCGTGCAGTCGGCGATGGTTTACCCGATCGCCGTTGTCGTCATTGCCGGGGGCGTCATTACACTGATTCTCTGGAAAGTCGTTCCGGCGTTCACCGAACTGTTCGAAAGCATGAATGTCGATTTGCCGTTGCCCACGCGAATCGTCATTGCGTCCAGCAAATTTGTCGGACACTACGGCATTCTGGTCGCGATCGGCATCGGTCTGATCATTTTCGGCTTCAAAGCGTATTACGCGACGCCGAATGGGCGCTATCTTGTGGACAAGTACCTCCTCAAGACGCCGATCTTCGGGCCTCTGATGCGCAAGATCGCCGTGGCGCGGTTCACGCGCACCATGGCCACGCTGATCGCCAGCGGCGTGCCTATTCTGGATTGTCTCGAGATCACGGCATCGACGGCGGGAAACGCCGTTGTGGAAGAGGCGATCATGAGCGTAAAAAAGGCCATCGAGGAAGGCCGCACCATCGTGGATCCTCTGAAGGCATCCGGCGTCTTCCCGTCGATGGTCGTGTCGATGATTGGAGTCGGCGAGCAGGCGGGCGCGCTGGAAACCATGCTCACGAAAATCGCCGATTTTTACGAAGAAGAGGTCGACTCTGCGGTGGGCGATCTTATGACGGCGATGGAACCGATGATGATCGTCGTGCTCGGCGTCGTCGTCGGCGGCATCGTCATTTCAATGTACCTGCCTATCTTCACGCTGGTCGGACAACTCAGCAAATAACTAATGGCTGAGATTGCCATACCGGATCGCCGCAAATGGCTCCTGCGGCTGATCGATGTCCGGCTTGCCGTTTTCACGATCTTCATCGCCGCCGAGGCGATTCAGAACGCCGATACGCGGGTCGATTTATTTGGTCTCTTGTTGGCGGTCTACGCCCTCTCGGCATGCTGGTTCGGCCTGTTGAAGTTGAACCAGTCGTACGTCGGGCAGTCGTATGCCCAGATTGCCGTCGACCTCTTCCTTATTACGTGGATGGTCAATCGTACGGGCGGCTATGACAGTTATTTTTCGTCCCTGTACTTCCTGGAGATCGTCATGTCGAGCATTCTGCTCGAACGCCGGGGCGCCTTCGTCGCAGGAACGGTCAGTTCGGTGCTGCATTTTGCACACATGGACCTGGCGTATTTTGGCGTCATTCGGACGACTGGCCTTGTCCGCCCCGAACTCATACCGCTGCAGTATCACATCAGCCTGAACATTTTCGGTTTCTGTTCCGTGGCATTCCTGTCGAATTTCCTGGCGGAAAGCTGGAGACGCACGGGTGTCGAGCTTCAAAAGTCGACCGGTCAGGTTGCCTTCCTTCAAGCATTCAGCGACCGGATCATGGACAGCCTGGGCACGGGGCTAATTACATCGGATATCGAGGGCCGGGTCTATCTTTTCAATCGTGCTGCACAGGAAATCAGCGGTTTTCGAATGGACGAAGCGCTGCAGCTGACGGTCTGGGAGATGTTTCCGGGGATGCTTCCGAAGGTCGATTCGGGCCAGTTCGAGATTTCGACAACGCGCAAAGACGGCATTGCCGTCAACCTCCGCTTTTCCGTGGCGCCCGTGATGATCGACGAAAAGAACACCGCCGGCTACGTCTGGAATTTCGACGATGTCACGGAATTGCGCCTGCTTGAACGGCAGATGCGGCAGAAGGAACAAATGGCCGCCATCGGAGCGATGTCCGCCGGCATTGCGCATGAGATACGAAATCCTCTTGCCTCGATTGCCGGGTCGTTCAGTTTGCTGCAGTCGGACTTGCAGTTGTCGACCGACCAGCGGCAGCTGGTGGAAATCATCACGCGTGAAACCGAAAGACTGAATCGAACGATCACGGGTTTTCTGGGTTACGCCCGGCCAATGACGCCAAACCGGAGAGAGGTCGATCTGGCCGAACTGATCTCCGAAACGGTGCAGCTCATGCGGAACAGTCCTGAGTTGAAACAAACGCACCGCATCGAAACCTGGCTGAGACCGGTGAAGGCGAGCGTCGACGAAAGCATGATGCGGCAGGTGTTCTACAACCTCGCCTCGAATGCCTTCAAGGCAATGCTGGACGGCGGCACGCTTTCGATCTCGCTCGAAGGCCGGAACGGGAATGCACTGATTCAGTTCGAAGATACGGGCATCGGGCTTGGCGAGGAGCAGCTCAAACGGTTGTTCGTCCCGTTCAATTCCTCGTTTCGAAACGGGACCGGCCTGGGTCTCCCGATTGTCTATCAAATCATCACGGCCCATAACGGTACGATTTCGGTCCAGTCCCAGAAAGGCATTGGGACGACATTTGTCATTGATCTATAGAAGACACGAGCGGCTTCGCAAGCCCGCGCGAAGCGTGAGCGCGATAGCGCGAAACATCAAACGATAGGGCGCAGCCATCAATTAAATGCTTAAACGCGCAAAGATTCTCATAGTCGACGATGAACGTTCGCTTCGCGAGTTGCTCGAAATCTTCCTAAAGAAGGAGGGCTTTGTTGTCAGCAGCGCTTCGAGCGCGGAAGAAGGACTGGCTCAGGTCAGAGGATCCGAATTCGATCTCATCATCTCGGATATAAAGATGGTGGACATGTCGGGTATCGATTTCCTCCGCCGGCTGCGGCAGACGACGTTTAACGGCCAATTCATCCTCCTGACGGCATTTGCCAGCGCCGAAACCGCCATTCAGGCCCTGAAGATGGGCGCCTACGATTACATTCTCAAGACCGAGAACTTCATGGAAGAGCTGAAGCTCGTGGTCTACAGCGCGCTGGAAAACAGACGCCTTCGCGAAGAAAACACCTACCTGCGCCGTGAATTCAAGAAAGTTCATGGCATGGGGAACCTCATCGGCAAGAGCAAGAAAATGCAAGAGCTCTACAAGATGATCGAGGTCGTCAGCGCGACCAACAGCACGGTTTTGATAACCGGCGAGAGCGGCACCGGCAAGGAGCTTGTGGCGAAGGCCATTCATCTGAATAGTCCGCGTTCCGACGAGGCTTTCGTTTCCGTCAACTGCGGCGCCTTTACCGAGACCCTGCTCGAAAGCGAACTCTTCGGCTATATGCGCGGTTCATTTACAGGCGCTACGGCAAATAAGAAAGGGCTGTTCGAAGTCGCGGATAAGGGCACGATTTTTCTCGATGAGGTGGGAGATACCAGCCTGGCCATGCAGGTGAAGCTTCTGCGCGTGCTGCAGGAGCGGAGCATCCGCCGGGTCGGCGGAACCGAGGAAGTCCCGGTCGACGTCCGGATCATTGCCGCGACGAATCGCGATCTTTCCGAGATGGTGCGCGAAAATCAGTTCCGCGAAGACCTCTTTTACCGCGTCAGCGTTATCCCGCTCGAACTTCCGCCGTTGAGGCATCGCCGCGACGACATACCTTTGCTGGCAGACCATTTCCTCACTCGTCTGAATGCGTCGATTGGCAAGAAGATCGATCGCATCTCCGATGAAGCCTTGAAGAAAATGGAAGCGTACGATTGGCCCGGAAATGTCCGCGAGCTTGAAAACGCCATGGAGCGCGCCTTTATTCTCGAAACCCTCAACGAACTTTCAGCCCAGCACCTGCCCGAAAGCGTGGCCACGAATTCCGGAATGCGGATGATCACGAATTTTCCGGATGAAGGTTTCGATCTGGAGGCATACGTCGAGAGCCTTCAAAAGGCGTTTCTGGAAGAAGCGCTGCGGCGTAAAGACGGCGTTCAAGTCAAAGCGGCGGAACTGCTCAAGATGTCGTACCGGTCGTTCCGGCACTACATGCAGAAATACAATATCCCGTCCTGACGCGAAAGCTGGTTATTAGCCGCAGATGCCGCGGATTACGAAGATGGGGACACCATCAAATTTGGACGCCCCATCTGCGTAATCTGCGTCATCTGCGGCTAACTAACCTGTCTTTGCTCTGACGTTTTCGGCAGCCGCTTTCCCGCTGAGGATGGAATCCTCCATCGAGTAGTAGTCCCAGCGCCCGTACCTGCCTGCGGTATAGATATCGCGCGATTCGAGATAGTCGACCAGGGTCTGTAGATGTGCCTGGCGGTGTTCGTCAAACACGACATACGCGAAGCGGATGTCGAGGACATGTCTTGTCAGGATGCGATCGCCCGCATCGAGGATGCCGCACTTCTGCAAGTCGCGTAACGAGCGCTCAAACATCTCCTCGACGTTGAGCTTTTCCTTCGGCTGATGTGTGATCTCGATATAGACGGAACTGGTGCCTTCCGGCGCTACGGCTTTGGAAAAATTCATCGGAAAGCCGACCCGTGAGAAGACGTACTGGTCCTCAGGGAAGTAAACCCAATGCTGGTTGCTGATGCCCGGACGATCCACGCCGATGTTGATATTCAATACCGAAATGGCCTGCAGCCCGTTGGCGCCGGCAATCAGAGAATCCGGAGTGTCGCCTAATATTTTGAACGTCGTCGGCAGCGGAAGCGTGGAGATCAGATAGTCGTAGGTTTCTTCACGCCCGTTGGCCATGCGAAGGCATTTCTTTTTCGGGTCGATGCTCTGGACGGACTCATTCACGTGTATCCGGCGTACGGGCCGCGCCAGAGCCTGAGGCAGGCAGTCGATACCGCCATGCTTCGGATAGATGAATTTCGGGTTGTAGCCCATTCCTTTGTTCGTCAAGCCAAGCGCGCCGTTGACGACTTCTTCAAGCGTAGGCTTGGGAATCGACCAGCTGACCCAATCGGAAGTGATCGTCCGCAGATCCTGCTTCCAGAACTTTTCGTTGTAGGGAAGCATGAAATGCTTCGCGATACCCGTACCGAAGGTGCGAAGCACCCAGTCATGAAAATTTTTCGGCCCGCCGTTGGCAAGGCCCTGCATACTCTCCACGAACCCGACAACGCACTCTTTGACCACTTCCGGCGGAAGGCCGTACGTATTCGCCTGAAAAGGGTACGGAGTGGTTACTGATTTTGAATGAATCGCTGCGAGGCGTTCGTGGGCATTGAAGGCGTCCGGCAGGATTTTCGCGACCAGGTCCTTCGTGTACTGGTTCTTCAGGTGAATGAGATGCCCGGTACAGTCGAAGGTGAATCCGTCCTGCGTGAAAGACTGGCACAGGCCGCCGACTGCTGCATCTTTTTCGAACAGGATGGGATCGTGATCGACCAGATGATATGCAGCGCTTACTCCGGCAAGACCGCCACCGAGGATGACGACCTTCCCGCTCATGGACGCATATCGACCTTCATCAGCAGGTAGGCAGAGAGGCAGGCAGCAGACAGTGTGCCGCACATGGTTGCCGCCGCCCATTCCAGCGTGACATGGCTCATCAACAACGCTACGCCGCTGAGAAGGATTCCAATGATATAGGTTGTGACTGCCGTCTCGCGGACCGACAGTTTGCACCGGCGCAGGCGCAATGCAAAATGGTCGGGGCTGCCTTTCATCACGGGAATTCCGTTGTGCCAGCGAATCCACATCACCAGCGAGAGGTCAAAAAGCGGTATCCCGAGGATGAGCACCGGGCTCACGACGGCCAAGAGGTTTGCGCGTGTATATCCGGCATTCATGGAGAGGGCCGCCAGCATGAATCCAATGAAAAGACTTCCAGCGTCTCCCAGGTAAATCTTGGCCGGAAAGAAATTGTGGCGCAAAAAGCCGAGCACCGAACCCGCCAGGACGATACAGAGCAGGGCGACTGCGTTGCGGCCTGCCATGAAATTCGCAATCGCGATGGAAATCGCGGCGATCACTCCAACGCCTGAAGCCAGACCGTCGAGAATATCGATGATGTTCAGCGCGTTCGTCACGGCGACAATCCAGAAAACCGTCAACGGTATGGCGAACCAGAGGGGCAGAAAGTCGAGCTTGATGTAGGTCCCGGATTTGATGAGGACCAGCGCAGCCAGCGCCTGGCCCAGCAGCTTTTGAATGGGAGTCATGGCGCCGAAATCATCGAGCAGACCAACCATCAGAACGATGCTGCCCGACAGAAGCAGTCCCAGTGTCTCCTGACCGAAATCGGTGAACACGCCGACGGTGAAGAGAAATGCGGCGAATACCGCCAGGCCGCCAAGATAAGGTACGGGATCCCTGTGTTTCTTCAGTTGGCCGTCCGGCGCGTCCACAATACCCAACTGCAGCGCCGCCTTCCGCATCAAAGGCGTCCAGTAGAGGGCAAAAACAAAGCTGAGAACAAACGCTCCTGCGTATCGAATCGTCTCCATCACGCTACACCTTCCCACAGAGGCATCGAGACGACAAATGGAAATTACGCTAAAAATTCAGGAACTTCAATTTGGCCTCGACAAGCGACAGCGGACGTTGTCCGCTGAAATTTGGTCTCGAAGTCGTGCGCGGTATGTTCGTCGTGTGGCGGCAGACGCATGCCAGATACGGCCGCGCACCTGGTCGATCGTTGATTCCGGCGGTTTCCGTACAGCAATGGGTGCTCTCGCCGTTCGCGCTGCGTTACCGCGTCGCGTTTGACGGAGCGTTGCTGAACGAGGTGCTGGGAATCTTCGTCCGCGCCGTGTTCGGATCGCTGAAGCGGAGAGGGAATCGCTCGCCCAAAAATCGTGCGCCACCCGCTCCGCTATCCCTGCTGTGCCGCGTTATTCCCAGAACTGGACCAGAAAGCCGCTGACTTATCCGTGCCGTGGCCGACTGTGAACTGTGTGTGGCCGACTGATTACATGCGCGTTATACGGCATTCTACAGGCACCACTTATCCTTCCTACACTTATCTATCCGATGCTTTTTCCCGCCGCAGCGCCGCCCTATCTTTTAGATTATTGGCAACGCGGGGGCAAAGCCGTAGGATCATTTGCGCCTACAGGGAGAAAAACAGATGAAGTACGCCTTGATCATCTCTTTCATTGCGTTTGCAACGGCCCTTTCAGGCCGGCAAGTCGGCTTTGAGGCGGCTACAGTGAAACCCGCGGCGACGAACGACCCGCAAAGCGGAGTCATGCGCGACAGCAGTCCGGGCCGAATCACCTACCGTAACATGACTTTGAGGGACCTGCTCTACCAAGCCTACGGAACCGGCCTCAGCACAGCGATGAACGTGAGCGGCGGGCCGGCGTGGATTGCTCGCGACCGTTTCACGATTGAAGCCGTCGCGCAGGGTAATCCCGACGATCGGCAATTCCGTCTGATGTTGCGGAAACTACTCGAGGAGAGATTTGCTGTTCAGACGCGTTGGGAAACTCGGCAGATCGATGTATACGCGCTTGTCCTCGATCGCGACGGCAAGCCGGGTTCCAAGCTCAAGACATGGGACGGCACCTGCGCGGGCGGCAGACCGCCCCGGGACTATGACGATCCGGCCATGCCCCGCTGCCCTGGCGCTTCCTTTCACCCTTCCGGTTTAATCCTGGAGGGCGCAACCATGGTCCCGCTGGCGGAAATGTTATCGACACAGCGGCGGCTGCTCGGCCGCATCGTGCAGGACCGCACGGGACTCACAGGCCGTTACAACATCGACCTACAGTTCGATTTCATCAACGCCAACCAGCCTGATGCGCCGGGGCCATCGATCTTCACGGCGCTCAAGGAACAGTTGGATCTGAAGCTTGAGGCCGCAAAAGGACCTCTTGATGTTCTGGTCGTGGAGAATGCAAGCCCTCCCACGGAGAATTGATTCAATCGATGGAGATCACAGTAAGGATAGACAATTCAGACGGGCTGTGGCCAGTGTCGAGGGGCGTTTCGTGTCCGGTGAATCGCGTGTAATGTAGAACGTTTTATATATCCGAGCGACGCGGCGAGCCATGCATTGGCTAAACACAAGATGTGGATAGCCGCGGCGGTTCCCTAAAAGCGCCTTGAACTGGGCTGCCCAGCCGCGGTCGCGGGCAACGTGCTTGATCCCGCATTCCCGGCCTTACAAATGGAAGAGCCGGTCGTAGATCTCCAACATTGGAACCGAGCACTGAATCGACGGCAGGTCGAGAATGCCGTCCAGTTTTCGAATCTCCGACCGGCGCCATGGTCCTTCGGGCTGACGGACATAGTGTTCGATCCGGGGTTCGTGTTGAGCGACAAGTAAATAGTCCACGAGAGACGGTATCTTGCGATAGTGGGCAAACTTCGCATTGCGATCATAGGAGGCAGTGGATTCCGAAAGGACTTCAGCGATGACAACTGGATTGATCAGCGTGTCGACTTCGGCGTCTTCGAATTGCGCATCGCCGCGTACGACGCTGATGTCAGGGTAGGTATATAGCCCGGTGGCGGAGACTTTGGGCCTCATATCGCTGGCGTAAACCTCGCAGGACCTGCCTTTCAGGCGGAAGCGGAGCTCCGCCACAAAATTCGTGATGATAAGGTTGTGCTCGCGGCTTTCTCCGCTCATCGCCACCATATCCCCATCCAGATATTCACTTCGGACAGCGGCCTTACGTTCGAGCGATAGATACTCTTCAGGGTTCAGCCGATCCTTACGTTCAGAGGACATGGCGTCACTATATCAAAGCCAGGCAGCATTTCGCGACGCGCAGTGGCTGCCGGCGAGCCGGCAAGCCGCAGCCACGTTCCCAAGCTTGCCAGTTTCGAACAGGCGCTCGGCTTTGGCTATGATCGCCCTATGAACGGGCGGGCTTTGTATATCGCGGCGTACGACGTCGCCGTGGCCGACTGTGAACTGGGTATAGCCGGCTGATTACATTTCCGGGGGAAGGCATTCCCCCGGAAGGGGCACGCATTATTTTCCGGGGGGAAGGTATTCCGCCCGGAAGGGGAATACACCAAACCTAGCTCGGAGTTTTCTCCGGGAGGACGGGATTCGGGCATGACGTCGGGGACGAATCCCGGCAGTGGTCATGATCAGGGACAAGGGTGTTATCCGGTTCCGCTTTCGGGCTATGCAACTCCTCTTCAGTATTCACTGAAAACAAAACGTATCGATCAAAGCTGTGGCGCCGGTAATACTGG